>CALLCD010000212.1 GCA_938049795.1 uncultured Hyphomonadaceae bacterium
GCTGGCATGGCGGCGACGGCGAGGATCATGATGATTTGCAGGCCGATAAAAGGTAGGGCGCCGCGCCAGATGTCGAGGGTCTGGACGCTGTCGGGTGCTGCGCCGCGCAAGTAGAAAAGCGCAAAGCCGAAGGGCGGGGTCAGGAAGCTGGTTTGCAGGTTTAGCGCCATCAGGATGGCGAGCCAGATCGGGTCTACGCCTAGAATGATCAGCGGCGGGGCGACGAGCGGGACGATGATGAAAACGATCTCGATAAAGTCGAGAAAGAAGCCCAGCACAAACATGACGAGCATGGTGATGGCGAGCGCGCCCCAGACGCCGCCGGGCATGGCGGTGAGCACGGCTTCGATCATTTCGTCGCCGCGAAAGCCGGTTGTGAAGACCAGCGAGAACAGTGATGCGCCGATCAGGATGACGAAGACCATGCTTGTGATGTGCGACGCGCTCATGAAGGCGGATTTCAGGTGGCGCGCGCGGTGGAGGATCACAAGCCCTGCGCCGAGCCCTGCCATAAGGCCGAACACGCAGGCGAAGGCGAGGGTTTGGGCGGCTTTGTCGAGGGCGGTGAGCGTGTGCTGTTTGACCGAGAGTTCGAAAGCGGCATTGAGCACGAGCAGCAAAATGGCGCTGGCAAGTCCGGCGAACAAAACCCCGCGTAGCTTTGTCGGCTGGTCTTCGGAGAGGCGGAAGCCGGCGAGCAAGACCGCGCCGCCTGCGCCAATGGCCGCCGCTTCGGTGGGCGGGGTGATGCCGAGCAGGATGGAGCCAAGCACTGCGAAGATGAGCGCGAGCGGCGCGCCAAGGCCCATAGCGATTTGACTGGCGCTGAGCGGGGGGAGGTTGCTGACATCGGCTGGGGGGCAGCGTTCTGGTCGCGTAACGGCATTGAAGGCGATATAGGCCAGATAGAGGCCGACCAGCAGCAGCCCCGGAATGAGCGCGCCGGAGAACAGGTCTTGCACCGAAACCGAGACGGCGCGTCCGCCAAGGCCGGTGGAGGCTTGCGCGCTGGCATTGGCTATGGCGTCGGCAAGCAGGATGAGCACGATGGAGGGCGGGATGATCTGGCCGAGTGTGCCGGAGGAGGCGATGATGCCCGTGGCAAGCTTTGGATCATAGCCCTGTTTGAGCATGGTGGGCAGGGCGATCAGCGTCATGGTGATGACCGTTGCGCCGACAATGCCCGTCGAGGCGGCGAGCAATGCACCGACAAGGACGACCGCATAGCCCAGCCCGCCGCGCATCTGGCCGAGCAAGCGGCTGGCAATGCCAAGCAGGTCTTCGGCCACGCGGCTGCGTTCCAGCACGACGCCCATAATCACAAAGAAGGGCACGGCAATGAGCACGCCATTGCGCATCACGCCATCAATCCGCGAGGGGAAGTTTTTCAGATCATTGACCGAGAGAATGTCGAGCGAGATGCCGATGCCTGCAAAAATCAGCGCGACGCCGCCAAGGGTGAACGCGACCGGAAAGCCACCGAGCAAAGCGCCAATGGCGACAAGGAACATGGCAATGGCGAGGAGGACTTCAAGTTCCATGAGGGGCCTCCGGCTGCGTATCGGAGGGGTCTGGCGTGTCGGTGTGTCCGCGAAGTGTCAGTGCGGCGCGCAGGGCTTCGGACAGGCCTTGCAAAGTGAGGAGGACACCGAACAGCGGAATGAGCGTTTTGAAAATATAGGTGATTGGTAGCCCGTCGGATTCGCGCGCGCCTTCGAAATTGGCCCAGCTTCGGACAAAGGATGGCGAGACCGATGACCAGATGATCAGCAGGCAGATCGGGAAGAGGAAGAGGTAGAGCCCGGCCAGATCGACGCGCGCCCGGGCCGTTGCGGATATGCGCTCGCGCAGGATGTCAACGCGGACATGGGCGTCGTGTTTGAGCGCTGATCCGGCGGCAAGCAGGAACAAGCCGGCAAAGCTGTACATGATCAGATCATTGGCCCATGAGGCCGACCAGTCGAACAGGTAGCGGCCCGCAATGACGAGGATCTGGACGGCGACCATGAAGATGGCCAAGGCAATCGAGATGCCGAGTGTGGCTGAGCTGACCGCGTCGAGTTTTGCACGCAGCCAGCGGGCGGGGCGGGTGAACATGGTGGGCAATGCGAGCGTGAAGATCGGCAGCAAGAGCAAGGGCAGTGCGCCGATGCCGAGCCAGCGCAGGCCGGTTCCAAGATTTAGAAAAAACTCGCTCATATTCGCCCCCGCGCCGCGCCTTATTTGCTAACGGTTTAGCTCGCGGGCTGCATAATATGCGCCTTCGGAGATTTGCGCCCAGCCGCGCATGGATTTGAGCGAGGCTTCGAAGCTTTCATAGATGCGCTTTTCGATGCCATCCTTGCCGCTGTCTATGCGTATGTCGCGGGCGGCTTCTTCCATCGCGGCGACGACATCGGGCGGGAATTGGCGCAATTGGGTGCCATGTTCTTTGGTCAATATGTCGAGATGGCGGGCGTTTTCATAGGTGAACTCGCCGAGGCTCAAATGGTTCACACTGTTGCAGACGCTCCGGACAATGGCTTGTTCGGTGGCGGTGAGCCCTTCCCACGTCTTCAAATTCATCCCGACAGCGAGCGATGCGCCCGGCTCATGGAAGCCCGGGCCGTAATAATAGGGGGCATCGCGATAGAAGCCGAGATAGAAATCATTCCACGGGCCAACCCATTCGGTCGCGTCGATCACGCCGGTCTGGAGCGATTGGGAAATTTCGCCGCCCGAGAGCGTCACGGCTGAGCCGCCGAGCGCACGCAGAACGTCGCCGCCTTGCCCGGGAATGCGCATTTTGAGGCCATTGAAATCGGACAGGGCATTGATCTCGCGTTTGAACCAGCCGCCCATCTGGTGACCCGTATTGGCGGCCTGGAAGGCGATGACGCCGAACTGTTTTGACAATTCATCCCAGAGCTGTTGGCCGCCGCCAAAATCTATCCAGCCCATAATCTCCTGCGCAGTCATGCCAAACGGAACGGCGGTGAAGAAGGGATAGGCCGAAGATTTCGAACGCCAGTAATATTCTGCGCCGTGATACATGTCCGCTGCGCCATCGGCGACGGCGTCAAAGGCTTCGAGGGCGGGGACTTGCTCACCGGCGGCGCGCACGCGGATCTCGATCAGGCCATCGGTTTGCAGCGTAATCTGTTCGGCAACCCGTTCGGCGGCCATGCCAAGACCGGGCAGGCCTTTGGGCCATGTGGTGACCATTGTCAGGCGTTTACGTTTGCGCGAGATGGCGGGTGCGGCAACACCGTCTGATTGCGGTTCGCCGCTACCGCCGCAGGCTGCGACGCCGAGACCAAGCGCGCCTGCGCCGAGAAGTTTGCGTCTGTTGATTTTGGTCATGGCGGGTCTTTCCGGGTTCGGCTCGTTTCGGAAGCGCTTACGGGCGAGATGACAGCCCGATTCGCGCGAATGCGTCAGTGGTGTAGCTTAAAGGGGCTAGGCTTGCGGGTCGAGGGCCGGTCTGTGCTCACTTGCAAATTGGCCGCTATCGGTGCTGGACGTAGACAAGTCGAGATATTCCCAGCGGTCGCCATTGAGCACTTCAAGCGGTCCGAAATCGCGCTTGTAGGCCATTTTCGGACTGTTTTCGACCCAATAGCCCAGATAGACATGCGGCAAGCCGAGGTCGGCGGCGCGGCGGACATGGTCGAGAATTACATAATTTCCGAGCGAACGGTTCGGCGTTTCGGGATCGAAGAAACTGTAAACCATTGAGAGACCGTCGCGCATAATATCGGTGATGGCTGCAGCGACCAGTGGTGCATCGGGATCGTCGCCGAGCCTGTATTCGAGCACCATACCTTGCACGGGGCTGTCATTGACCATGCTGTAATAGTCACGCGAGCTCATATCCGACATGCCGCCGCCCGGATGGCGCGAAGCGAGATATTTTTTCAGGAGCCGGTATTGCTCGCGGCTGGCTTCGGATTTGATCGGGGTGCCGACAAGGTCCGAATTGCGATTGAGGACGCGGCGGCGGCGTTTTGTGTGCTCGAAATCGCGCACGCACACGCGCACCGAGCGGCAGGCATTGCAGCTTGGGCAGGTCGGCCGGTAGGCGATGGTTTGCGAGCGGCGGAAGCCCGATTGGCTGAGCGCATTGTGGACCGCATCCGCATCGCTAACCGCCAGAGATGTAAACGCTTTGCGCTCGCGCATGCCCTCAAGATAGGGGCATGGCGAGGTGGCGGTCATATAGAACTTGAGGGTTCTTCTGAAACCGCTGGTCTGATTATAGGCATCGCTGAAATTCATATCGGCCCTAGTTTACCGTCTCTAAATGGAAATACCATGGCGAAAGCATGGTGAACACTGCCCATATCAGCAAGACCAAAGGCCCACCATA
This sequence comes from uncultured Hyphomonadaceae bacterium, assembly GCA_938049795.1. Classification (GTDB taxonomy): domain Bacteria; phylum Pseudomonadota; class Alphaproteobacteria; order Caulobacterales; family Hyphomonadaceae; genus CALLCD01. Next base: position 4,349 of record CALLCD010000212.1, read on the forward strand.
GCGGACATAATCCTGAAACCGATAGTGACCGGGCCCCATCACCAGCAAATTGGTCTGATAGGCAATGGGGGTCGCAAAACAGCAATTGGCCGCATAGATCACCGCCATTACGAACGGCATCGGGTCGACATTGAGCGTATTGGCAGCGGAAATGGCGACGGGGGTGAACAGGACGGCGGTGGCGGCATTGCTGAGAATATTCGTCAGAATGGCGACCAGAAGGAAGATGGCGGACAGGACGGCATATGGCCCAAAGGGTGAGGCGAGGGTGACCATTGTGGAGGCGAACATATCGACCGCGCCGGTCTGCTCAAGCGCCATGCCCATAGCCAATGCTGCGCCGATCAGCATGAAAATACGCAAATCAAGCGAGCGGCCCGCCTGACGCACATTCAGGCAGCCCAGCATGATCATGAGGACGGCGGCGGTGACCGAGGCATGCAAGATTGGCAAGAGCCCTGTTGCAGCGGCAACCACGAGGCCCGCTGCGATCAGGCGCGAGGCCATAGCGCGGGCGGTCAGCGGGATTTCCGTGCTGGACCATTCGAGCAGGATAATGTCGCGGCTTTGGCGCAGTTCGGTGAAGGCGTCTGGCTCGGCGCACAAGAGCAATGTGTCGCCCGCTTCGAGCCGGATTTCGCCAAGCTTGGAGCGGATCATGCGTGAGCGGCGCTGGATGCCGAGAACCACGGCGCGGGTCAGGCGGCGGAAGCCGAGCAGTTCGATAGTGCGTCCGGCCATTCTTGATCCGGGTGCGATGACGGCTTCGGCAAGCAGCAAAGCGCCCTGACGTCCGCTGTCGGATTTTGCATCGTCGCCGCCCATGCTGAGCATTTGTTTCAGGAGGTCTCGTTTTGAAGAGATTGCGTCGGACAGGACTTTGCGGGTTGCGGCGACAATCACAAGGTCGCCCGCGCGTAGGCGGACATCTTCAAACGGGGGCAAAAAAGCCTGCTCGCCGCGCTGGATCATCCGGACGGTCATGCCGGGCAGATCGGTGAACATGCCTGCGACCGGAGCCTTGCCGGCGAGGAAATGATCATGGCCGACCTCGAGCTGGGCGACATATTGTTTGCCTGAGGCGGTGGCGATTTTGCCGGACATGTCTTCGCGGTCGGGCAGGAGAAACCGCGAGGTTATGAGGATATAGACCATGCCAGCGCCCGCCAGCATTAACCCCATAACCGTCAGATCGAAAAAGCCGAGCGTCACGCCGTCAATCCGGCGATAGGATTCTGCGGCGAGCAGATTGGTCGACGTGCCGATTAGCGTCGTCATTCCGGCAAAGACGCTGACAAAGCTCAGCGGCATCATGATTTTGGACGGTGAGGCGCCCATGCGTGCGGCAATCGCGCTCATCACGGGCAGGAACATGATGACAACCGGCGTGTTGTTGATGAAAGCGCTGGTGACAAAAACGGCGGCGAAGGCCCCGACAAGGGTGAGCCGTGGCCGTTTGTCATAGGCGTTGAGCAGAGATTTTGTCGGCCCTTCCAGCGCACCGGTCTGGAACAGGCCTTGTCCAACCACCAGCAGCGCCATAATCGTGATCAGTGCGGGATTGCCAAAGCCTGTCAGCAAAGACGAGGGATCTACGGTCTGCCCGTTCGTATCGACCGCGCCCGGCAGCACGAAAATCAGCAAAAGCGCAACAATTGCGCCCGCAGACACAAGCTCCATCGACCAGCGATCTGTCATATATAGCACAATGGAAATGGCGACGACGCCAAGCGAGGCCCACATCGGCCATTGCGCTAGAAATTCGTTGAGCATCCTGTCTCCAGACTAATCCGTTTTATGATTAGCGCTGGTTACTCGGAGAGTTCAAGGACAATACTTATTCTGCGGTTGACCGGCGCGTGTGGACGGGTGGGGATGAGCGGGCGCGTGTCGGCGAGACCCGTGACAGCGGTAAAGCGGCTCGGGGGCACGCCGGCGCGGCGGAGAAGCTCGAGGGCGGCATTGGCCCGATTTGACGAGATGACCCAATTGCTACGGGCGTCTGGCGCGGTTTTGAACGCATCGGTATGGCCTTCAATGTGCACATTTTGCGGCATATCGGCAAGGACGCTGCCAAGGGCGAGGGTGAGGGCGATGCCGTCTTCGTTAAACTCGCTGGCGCCGCTGTTAAACAAGGAGCGCTCGGGCGTATCGGTTAAATTGATGCGCAGGCCATCAGGGGCGGTTTCTATTCCGATATGGGCTTGTAGATTGTCTGCATTTTTCTGCGCGAGCGTCTCAGACAGTAAGCGTTCAAGCGCAGGGACAGTGGTTTGTGGCAAAACATCGCTCGCAGCCATCTGTTCGGCTCCGAAATAGGCCGCAATCGCTGACCGTTCGGTCATCGAGGTGCTTGTGGATAACCACATCAGCAAGAAGAACGCCATTAGAGCGGTGAGGAAGTCCGCATATGCGAGCTTCCACTGGCCGGAACGCCGGGATTCTCCTCGGCGATGGCCCCGGCCTCGCCCAGAACGGACAGAGGAAAAGTTAGCCATAAGTGCAGTCTTTCTGATTGCAGGATCAGAGATAACAGAACAGGGTGAAGATGGGTTTTGCGCGGGCTGCCAGATTTTGATGAAATTTGCCCGATCTTTGTGGCGGGTGTAATCGAATCTGCGCGACTTACGGGTTTGCTTATCCGGGCGGACCAGACTGGCCTGGCGGGTCGTGATTTGAATGGGGTGAAAATGAAACAGATTTCGGCGGACTATCTGGTGATCGGCAGCGGTGCGGTCAGCATGACATTTGTGGACACAATGCTGGCCGAGACCGATGAGACGACATTTGTCATGGTCGATCGGCACGCGTTGCCCGGCGGGCATTGGAATGACGCTTATCCGTTTGTGCGCTTGCATCAGCCGTCTTCGTTTTACGGGGTGGCCTCGACAGCGCTTGGCCATGACCGGATTGATGAGAGCGGATCGAATAAGGGCTATTACGAGTTGGCCTCTGGCGCGGAGGTGCTGTCCTATTTTGACCGTGTGATGCGTGAGCGTCTTTTGGCGTCAGGCCGCGTTCAGTATTTTCCGCTGCATGAGTATCGCGGCGATGGCGTGTTCGGGGCGCTCTTGTCGGAGGAGATGTATTCGGTCAGTGTGAACCGGCGGATTGTGGACGGGACGTTTTTCAACACGACTGTGCCGTCCACCCATGAGCGCAAGTTTTCTGTTGCGCCGGACGTGATGTGTGTTGCGCCGAACGCGTTGCCGAAGCTTGCCGGAGCCTATCGCAAGTTCGCTGTGCTGGGCGGCGGGAAGACGGCGATGGATGCGGCCGTCTGGTTGCTTGATCATGGCGCACCGGCGGAGGCGATAAGCTGGGTTTGCCCGCGCGCCTCATGGCTAATCAATCGGGCGACGACCCAGCCTGGAAAACGGTTCTTTGCAGCGACCGTTGGCGGCATTGCCGATCAGTTCGAAGCGATGGTTGCGGCGACCTCTCCGGAGGATCTGTTCTTGCGGCTCGAGGCGGCCGGCGTGATGATCCGGATTGATCGTGACAAGACGCCAAGCATGTTTCACCACGCGACAAGCTCGGTCGGCGAGGTCGAACAATTGGCGCGGATCGAAAACGTCATTCATGGCGAACGGGTGGCTAGCCTGGCGGGAGGGGAGATCGGGTTTGAAAGCGGCCGCGGGCTGGCTGTGGCAGAGGACACGCTTTTTATCGATTGCACGGCGTGTGTGGTGCGGGCGGACACATATGACAATCCGCCGCCGGTCTTCGAGGAGGGCAAGCTGACCTTGCAAGCGGTGTATGCGCCCATCATCACCTATGGCGCCGCGATCATTGCGCGCCTCGAGGCGCAGTTCGAGGATGACGCGACCAAGAATGCGTTGAGCGCGCCGGTGCGGCTGGCCGATACGCCGTATCAATGGATGTCGGCCACCGCGCAAAGCCTGATGAACCAGAACGGCTGGAACCAGACCCCGCAAATGCGTGACTGGATCAAACAGTGTCGGCTCAATCCCGCCGCGCAAGCGATTGCCGAAGGAAGCGGACGTGCGCCCGAGGATGCAGAGCTCCTTGAACGTGTCAAAGCGTCGGCTTTTCCTGCCGTGATGAATATGCATAAGCTGATGGCCGAGTTTCCCGATCCGCATGGCGAGCGGTGAAAATGGATGATTTGAAAAGGGTGCTGTGATGGCGAAATGTGCGTTTCTGGGCTTGGGTGTGATGGGGTTTCCAATGGCGGGGCACCTTGCGCGCGCCGGTCACAAGGTCACCGTCTGGAACCGGACGGGAGCTAAAGCGGCTGATTGGGCCACGGCGCATAAGGGCGACCATGCGGATGATCCGGCGAGCGCGGTGTTTGGCAAGGAGTTCGTGTTTTTATGCCTCGGAGATGATCCGGATGTGGAAGCGGTTTATGGCGCGATGGAGCCGAGCCTAGGCGCAGGCATGATCATTGTCGATCACACGACGGCAAGTGCTGGGCTGGCGCGGAGGTTGCACAAGCGGGCCGCAGATAAGGGCGCAAATTTCATAGATGCACCAATTTCGGGCGGGCAGGCGGGTGCGGAGAAAGGCCAGCTTGCGATTATGTGTGGCGGTGAGCCGGATGCGTTCGCTAAGGCCGAGCCGGTGATGGCCAGCTATGGCAAAGGCATGACGCTGATCGGCGAGAGCGGCGCCGGGCAATTGTGTAAATCGGTTAACCAGATTTGCATTGCGGGCATTGTGCAGGGCCTCTCTGAAGGCTTGGCTTTTGCCGACAGAGCGGGGCTGGACGCGGCCAAAGTGATCGAGGCGATCTCAGGCGGTGCGGCGCAAAGCTGGCAAATGGTCAACCGCTGGGAGACGATGACCCAAGGCCAGTTCGAGCATGGCTTTGCGGTCGACTGGATGCGCAAGGATTTGCGGATTGCGCTCGAGACGGCGCGGGAGACCGGGGCGAGCCTGCCGGTCGCTGCGCTTGTTGATCAGTATTACGCCGATGTGCAGGCGATGGGCGGGGCGCGTTGGGATACGTCGAGCCTGATTGCACGGCTGCCGAAAAGCGACTGAGATCGGTTCGCGGATTATTTGCCGGTAAATTTCGCGGGCCGCTTTTGCAGGAAGGCTTTGACGCCCTCGGAAAAATCGCTGGTCTGGCCTGCGGTGCGCTGGGCGATGCGTTCGGCATGGATCTGGCTGTCAAAGTTCCGGTCGGCACTGTCCCAGATCAGTTCGCGGATCATGGCAAGCGCCTGTGTCGGACCGTCGGCGAGGTGGGTTGCTTTTTCGCGCGCTGTCGCCAGCAGATCGTCTGGGCTGGTGACCATATTCACAAGCCCCCATTCGAGCGCTTTGTCGGCGGGAATCTTGTCGCCCATCAGCGCCATCTCCATTGCGCGGGCACGTCCGATCAGCCGGGGCAGCAGATAAGTCGAGCCGCCATCGGGCACAAGGCCAATGCGGCGGAAGGCTTGCAGGAAATAGGCATTGTCTGCGGCAATGATCAAATCGCCCATCAGCGCGATGGAACAGCCGACGCCGGCAGCGGCGCCATTGACCGCTGTGATGATTGGATGGGGATGCTCCTTCATGGCCATGATCAGCGGATGGTAATGGCTGTCGAGCGCTTTGCCTGCGTCGAATTTACTATTGCCCGCATTGCCGTCCATCCCGCCCGAGGCGAGATTTGCGCCTGAACAAAACCCGCGTCCGGTGCCGGTCAGGATGGTGCAGCGCGCCTCGTCGCTGGCCTGTTCGAACGCCTGGAGCAGCTCGGTGACCGTATCAAGACCTGCCGCGTTCATTGTGGCCGGATCGGTGAATGTGATGGTCGCGATATTGCCCGCAACCTCGTAGGAAATTTTCTCGAAACTCATCGGTGCACCCTCCTGATTTCTATATCCGCATCGTAGCCGCGCGGGCTGGCCAAGGTAAACCGTGACGCTGGGGAACCGGATGGCAATTTGCTCAAACTGTAAATGCGACATACTATAAAGGAAAACGGGAGTGAAAAAATGCCTTTGGATCAAGTGCCCCAGACTTTGGATATGGCGGGCCTTCTGGCCAAGCAGAAAGCGGCGCATTTGCGCGACGGGATTGCCTCGGCCGATGTGCGTATTGACCGGCTCAACCGCGCGATTGGCTTGCTGGTGGATTTCCAGGCCGAGATTGAAGACGCGCTGGCGAAGGATTTCGGGCATCGCTCGAAAGATGCGTCGCGGTTTACCGATGTCAGCTCGTCCATCGGGGCGCTCAAACATGCGCGGCAACATCTTAAAGCGTGGATGCGTCCGGCCAAGCGTAAGCCGCAATTTCCGTTCGGCTTTCAGGGCGCGCGCGCGGAAGTGCAGTATCAGCCCAAAGGCGTGGTCGGGATTATCAGCCCTTGGAATTTCCCCGTCAATCTGACCTTTGCGCCGCTTGCGGGCGTGTTCGCGGCGGGCAATCGGGCGATGATTAAGCCGTCCGAATTTACCGAAGCAACGTCCGAGCTGATGGCGCGGATGTTTGCGCAGGCTTTTTCTGATGAGGAAGTTGCGGTCGTGGTCGGCGGGCCGGAGGTGGGCGCAGCGTTCACCGCGCTGGCGTTCGACCATATGGTGTTTACTGGCGCGACCTCGATTGCCCATCATGTGATGCGGGCAGCGGCGGACAATCTTGTGCCGCTAACGCTCGAACTTGGCGGCAAATCGCCGGTTATTCTGGGCCGATCTGCGGATATGGGCAAAGCGGCCGAGCGGATCATGAATGGCAAAATACTCAATGCCGGACAGATCTGTCTTGCGCCGGACTATGCGTTTGTGCCGAAAGAGAAGACGGCCGAGTTTGTAGGCGGGGCGCAAGCGGCGGTGTCAAAAATGTTCCCGACACTGAAGGATAATGATGACTATACCTCCGTCGTCAATCAGCGCCATTATGACCGGCTGCAATCCTATTTGACCGATGCCCGCGAAAAGGGTGCTGAAATCGTCGAGATCAATCCGGCGGACGAGAATTTTACCCAGCAGCCGCATCACAAGATTCCGCCAACGCTGGTGCTCAATCCGACCGAGGATATGGCCGTGATGCAGGAAGAGATTTTCGGGCCGATCCTGCCGATCATGGAATATTCCGAAACGCGTGAGGCGATTGCTTATGTCAATGAACATGATCGTCCGCTCGGGCTTTACTATTTCGGTGAGGATGCGGCCGAGAAAGAGACGGTGCTCAACAATACGACGTCAGGCGGGGTGACCGTCAATGATGTGGTCATGCATGTCGCGCAGGAAGATCTGCCCTTTGGCGGTGTAGGACCATCGGGCATGGGCTCTTATCATGGCAAGGACGGGTTTTACGAGTTCAGCCACAAAAAGGCGATCTATACGCAGACCGGCTCGGAGATGATCCTGAAAATGTTGCGGCCGCCCTATGGCGAGAAATTCCGCAAACAGATTCAGGGTATGATCAAGCGCTAGGGAGGGTGGCTCTCTCGAACCCTCATGGCGAGCCTAGTGGGAAGCCTCATAGTGAGCGCAGTTGGAGCCTCATGGTGAGCGAAGTCGAACCACGAGGTGGGCTTTGAGAGGTCTGCTAACTGTTCAACACATCCTTCGACTTCGCTCAGGATGAGGGAAGAGAGGCGACTCAGCTCAAAACAACACACCCTTTGGGCGCGGCGGGGAGCGGATTACCGCTTCAGGAAGCCCGGCACATCGTCGCCAAAGCCTTTGATGTCGTCGCGGGCGGGTTCGAGGATGGGGTCATCATCCTTGCGCTTATAGTCGCGCTTTGGACGCTCGCGGCGGGGCTTGTCTGATTTTGGTTTTTCGGACCTTGGGGTTTCGGTGTCCATGGCTGGCGCATCGGATTGAGCGCTGCGTTCTTCGCGGCGCTTGGTCTCGCGGTCCGGATTGCGTTCGCCGCGCGGTTTGTCGTCTTTTGGCTTATCGCCTCGCGGTTTGCGGTCGCCGTCTTCGCGGTTGCGATTGCGGTTTCGGCCGCCGCGGTCATTGCGGTCACGTCCACCACGTCCACCCCGGTCGCGTCCACGTCCGCCGCCGCGTCCGCGATTGCCTTGATCGGGCGGCAGGTTTTCAAGCTCTTCAAGCAGACCCTCAATTTCGGCTTCCTCAACATCGCGACCAATCATTTTGAGCACAAAGCCCCATGATTTCTGATCTTCAGGGCCAACAATGGTGAAGCTGTGGCCATGACGACCAGCGCGGCCTGTGCGGCCAATGCGGTGGACATAGTCTTCGTCTTTGGGGGGCGGGGCGAAGTTGAAGACGTGGCTAACATCAGGAATGTCGAGCCCGCGTGCGGCGACATCCGAGCCGATCAGTAGTTTCAGCTCGCCCTTGCGGAAGCGCTCAAGCGTCTGGGTCCGGTAGGCTTGTGGCAGATCACCGTGAATGGCCGCCGCGTCAAACCCATGCACGCTGAGGGATTTGGCGACAATGTCCACTTCACGCTTGCGATTACAGAAGACGATCCCGCTTTCGACATCGTTCATTTCGATCAGCTTGCGCAAAGTATAGCGGCGCGCCTTGGCGTCATTGGTCGGGATTTTGACGACACGCTGGGTGATCGTCTCCGCCGTCTGGGCGGGGCGGGCGACTTCAATCCGGATGGGATTGATCTGGAAGGTCTTGGCGAGCTTCTCGATTTCCTTGGCAAAGGTGGCCGAGAACAGCAGAGTCTGGCGCTTTTTCGGGAGCAGCTTACAGATCAGCTCGATGTCGTCGATAAAGCCCATATCGAGCATGCGGTCGGCTTCGTCGATGATCAGGGTTTCAACGCCGGTGAGCAGGATTTTACCGCGCTCGAACTGGTCTTTGAGGCGGCCGGGTGTCGCGATCAGGACATCCACGCCCTGCATAAGAAGGCGTTCTTGTTCTTTGAAGCTGACACCGCCAATGAGCAGCGCCATAGAGAGTTTGAGGTTCTTGCCGTATTTGGTGAAATTCTCGGCGACCTGATCTGCAAGTTCGCGCGTCGGGGCGAGGATCAGTGTGCGCGGCATCCGTGCGCGGGCGCGGCCCTTAGCGAGGCGGTGGATCATGGGCAGCACGAAGGCGGCCGTTTTGCCGGTGCCGGTCTGGGCAATGCCGGTCACATCGCCGCCGACCATGACATGCGGGATCGCCTGTTCCTGGATCGGGGTGCAATGGGTGTAGCCGGAATCGGTGACCGCTTGGAGGATTTTCGGGTTGAGGCCAAGCTCTTCGAAGGTGACTTTTGGAGCCTCTTCGGCGGGGTCGGCTTGGTCGTTTGTCTGGTCTGTCAAAATAGTGTCTTTCGGGGTTGGATAGAATTTATGCTCGGGTCACGCTCATCGTGACGGCCGGGCAATATCTGCGCCCGGAAACATCTGGGGATGGCTTATGCTGATTTTTGCCGGAAACACAAGGCGTAGCGTGTAATCGGCTGCGGCTTGTGGCGGGGTATGGTTTCTATGTCGCACTGGTTTGAAGCCACAAAAAAGCCCGCCGGATCAGGGGCGGGCTTTGATAAAGGGTCTGGCAGGGCCGGTTTTAGCCGGCGTCAGAGAGGTTCTGGTTGGCGAAATCCCAGTTCACAAGCTGATCGAGAAACGCCGTCATATAGTTCGGACGCGAGTTCTGATAGTCGAGATAGTAGGCATGCTCCCAGACATCCATTGTCAGGAGCGGGGTAACGCCCGCTTCGGTGATCGGGGTTTCGGCATTTGGTGTTTTGGTGATGGCGAGCTTGCCGTCTTTGAGCACAAGCCAGGCCCAGCCGGAGCCGAATTGCGTGCCGCCGGCCGCTTTGAACTGGGTGGCAAAATCGTCATAGGAACCGAAATCGCGGTCGATCAGGTCGGCAATCTTGCCCGTGGGCTTGCCGCCGCCGCCCGGCTTCATCGAGTGCCAGTAGAATGTGTGGTTCCAGACTTGCGCGGCATTGTTGAACAGGCCCGCCTTGGCTGGATCGGTGGCGGCTGCTTTGATAATGTCTTCAAGCGCCATCGTGGCCATGTCCGTGCCATCAATCAGCTTGTTCAGATTGGTGACATAGGCATTGTGGTGCTTGCCATAATGGAAGTTCAGTGTTTCTTCGGACACGTGAGGCGCCAGATCGCCGCGTCCATAGGGAAGCTCGGGAAGGTCGAATGCCATTGTTTTATCTCCGTATTGGGTGTGATCTAAGCGGGTTGCTGTCTTCTATAGGCGACGAAAGCTGCAATGACAAAGCCTAGTTTTAACGATAATTGGAAACAGCTCGATCAGCGCGTCCGTCGGGAAGATGAGGACCGCTGGTTGTCGAGCCGCTATGCGCCCTTGGCGGAGCGGCGGCGGTTGATTGCGCTCTATGCGCTGAACCTCGAATTGGCGAAGGTGCGGCTGGTGGTCTCCGAGCCGGGGCTGGCGGCGATCCGGTTTCAATGGTGGCGCGATGTGGCCGCCGAGATGGCTGCGGGCAAGCGCGCGCGTGGGCATGATGTGGTCCAAGCGCTGTACGAGGCGGAGTTGTCGCCAAAACTCGTGACCGGGCTTGCGGACGGACATGAGGCGGCGCTGGAGGCGGGGAACCGGAACCTTGAGCCGGAGACCCTGTTGATGCGCGCCGCAGTGGGGATGCTGGTCAAAGCGCATGCCTGGGGGGCACATATCGAGGCATTGGCGCCGGTCTATGCGGCGGCAAGGCGTGGGGACGAGGACGAGTATTCGCCCGCCGTGCCGATGGTCCCCAGAGCGATCCGGCCAGCGGTGGCCCATGCGGCGCTGAGGTTCGAGTATGGCCGCGAGAAAACGCCCGGCCCGATCCGCAAGCGGATTGTGGTGATGAAAGCGATGGGGAACGGGCGGGTCTGAGCGGCGGCCGGATTGATCACGCCGTCTTGGCTTGGCGTTTTAAGTGTCATCGCATAGGACTGGTGGCGTTGGGTCCGGAAGGCGGCTTGCCGCTCGGATAGGCTTATTGTTTCTAGGGTGTGGTATGACGCAAATGGATGTCCGGCTTGGTGTTGATATTGGCGGGACGTTTACCGACGTTGTGCTGGAAGTGGGCGCGGCGCAATATTCGGTCAAAGTGCTCACGAATTACGCTGCGCCCGAAGAGGCGATTGTGGACGGCATGGCCAAAGTCTGCGCCAAGGCGGGCATCGGCGCGGGGCAGATCAGCCAGATCATTCACGGCACGACGCTTGCGACCAATGCGCTGATTGAGCGGCGCGGCGCGAAGACGGCGCTGATTACGACCGAAGGCTTCCGTGATGTGATCGAAATGCGCACCGAGTCGCGGTTCGAGCAATATGATCTGAATTTGAAATTGCCCGAACCGCTCTTGCCGCGTTACCGGCGCTATACGCTGGCCGAGCGGATGGGCGCGAGCGGGAATGTGCTGATTGCGCCGGACGCGGATGAGATTGCCCGTCTGGCAGCAGAGATTGCGGGGGCCGGTTATGACAGTGTGGCCGTGGGCTTTCTTCATTCCTATGCGAACAGTGCGCATGAAGTGGCGATGGGGGATGCGCTGCGGGCGGCTGCGCCGGAGATGATGGTGTCGCTGTCGAGTGAGGTGTCGCCGCAAATGCGCGAATATGAGCGGTTCAACACGACGGTTGCGAACGCCTATATCAAGCCGCAGATGAAGCGTTATCTTTTGCGGCTGAAGGGCAGGCTTGAAAGTGAGGGCGCGATGTGTCCGGTCTTTCTGATCCATTCGGGCGGCGGGATTATTTCGCTTGAAAGTGCCGCCGAGTTTCCGGTGCGGCTGGTCGAGTCGGGGCCTGCGGGCGGGGCGGTGTTTGCGGCCGATATTGCGGCCGGTTACGGGCTTGATAAAGTTCTGTCGTTTGACATGGGCGGGACCACGGCGAAGATCTGCCTGATCGAAAACCAGACGCCGCGCACGAGCCGCGTGTTTGAAGTGGCGCGCTCTTACAGGTTCAAAAAAGGGTCTGGCATGCCGATCTCGATTCCTGTGATTGATATGGTCGAGATTGGCGCAGGCGGCGGCTCGATTGCGCATGTTGATGGGCTGAAGCAAATCCGCGTCGGGCCGGAATCAGCAGGCTCCGAGCCCGGGCCCGCTTGCTATGGGCGTGGCGGCGTGCGGCCTGCGGTGACCGATGCGGATTTGGTGCTTGGCAAGCTCGATCCTGACAATTTTGCGGGCGGGTCGATGTCGCTGGATGCGGACGCTTCCGTGCGTGTGCTTGAGGCGGAACTGGGCGGCAAGTTGGATATGGATGCGCAGACGGCCGCGTTCGGGGTGGCCGAAATGGTGGACGAGAACATGGCCAATGCCGCGCGCGTTCATGCGGTGGAAAACGGTGAGGAGATTTCCGACTATACGATGATTGCTTTTGGCGGCGCTGCGCCCTTGCATGCCGGACGGCTAAGCGAGAAGCTAGGGATCAAGCGCCTGCTTGTGCCGCCGGGTGCAGGGGTTGGCTCGGCGATCGGGTTTTTGCGCGCGCCGTTCAGTTTCGAGGCGACGCGCAGCATCTATAGCCGGCTGTCGGACTTTGACGGCGAGATGGTGCTGACTTTGCTTGATGATTTGCGCGAGGAGGCGACCGGATTTGTGCGCCATTGCAGCGCGGATGCGGAGCTCTTTACCGAGTACAAAGCCTATATGCGCTATAGCGGGCAGGGCTGGGAGATCCCGATTGTCCTGTCCGAAGCCCAAGCGCGCGCGCCGGACCCTGACGTGTTCGAGGCTTTGTTTGAAGCGCAGTATACGGCGATGTTTGGCCGGACGGTTGAAGGCATGGACATCGAGATTACCGTCTGGGCGGTGAGCGTGGCGACGCAGAAACCCGCGCGGGCGAAGATTACCGAAGCCTCGCTTGATGGTGCAGAGGCGGCGCAGGTGAACGGGCAGCGCGATGTGTTTGATGCGGCAAGCGCGACCAGCCTCAGCGCGGGGCTTGTTCAGCGTGCGGATTTGCAGACCGGCCAGCTTGTCGAAGGGCCGGCGGTGATTGCCGAGGATGAAACAACGATTATCATTCCGAAAAGCGCGCGGGCGATTGCGCAGGCTGATGGCTGTATCGACATCCGGTTTGACCTCCAGAAAGGACCAAAGTGATGGCTGACACATCGGTGGCTTATCAGATCATGTGGAACCGGATGATTTCGGTCGTCGAGGAGCAGGC
>CALLCD010000213.1 GCA_938049795.1 uncultured Hyphomonadaceae bacterium
TGGCGGGCAGCAACCGGCAGGTCAGGGCCAGAGCGGCAGTGGTCAGCAGGGACAGGCTGGCCAAGGTCAAGATGGGCAAAGTCAGCAGGGGCAAACAGGTCAGGGTCAAGACGGGCAGGGTCAGGATGGCCAAGGGGATGCTGGTCAAGGTCAAAGCGGCCAAGGCCAGGATGGTCAAGGTCAGGCAGGCAATGGTCAATCTGGTCAAGGCCAGGATGGCGGTCGGGATGGCCAAGATGGTCAGGGTCAGGACAGCGGTGCTGACGGTGATGGCGCCCAGAGCGGCGATCAGGGTGATGCGGGTGAAACAGGCGCGGATGACGGCGCTGCAAGCCCGTCAACCGAGCCCATCGGCCCGCTTCAACGCACCCGCGCGCAAGGCCCGCTCGCCCCAAGCTCCGGCGCACAGTCGAGCGCGTCCGATTTCCTCAAGGACCGTAACGCAACCACGCCGCCCGCGCCTCCCGCCGAGCAGGATTAGCCCCATAAGCGGCCAATCAGCGAACATATCAGATCAGTGCAAGACCGGCTTGGCCAAGCGCTTCGCCTGCGCAACCCAGCCCTGACGGGTGATCCGCGCGCCAAGCCCGAACTCTGCGTCAAGGCGTTGAATGTCCGCCTTCTTCCAGCCCGCAATCTGCGCAAAGCTGACAATGCCAGCCGCTTCAAGTTTCTCGGCCATTTTCGGACCAATCCCTTTGATTGTCGTCAGATCATCCGCAGGCGGCATAACAGGCTCATCGCCAACCACCACTTCGCCCGGTGCGTCGGGTGCAGTCTGAAACGCCGGAAACGGCCGGAACATATCGAACATATCGGTCAGCGTCCGCCCGGGCACTTCGACCGGCGCCCGCGCCCAGTCTGGCAGCGCAGAGACTTTCTCGGCCATAATCGTCCAGCCGTTCAAATTCATGTCGGCGACTTTCTGGAACCCTTCGCGGATCTGCGCCTCGTCGGGCATCATCTGCTCGGTCTGGCGGGTGGCCATCTGTAGCCACATTTTCTGGGCGTCGCGCGCCGAGTTTGCCCACAGGTTCATGGCATTGGTAAACAGGTCGAAAGGTGTCGTCATGTGATAGCCCCGAAGTGATCTTGCCGGTGTGTCCGGCTTTTCTATAAGCCTCATATAGGGTATTATGCTGCGCTGCACAAATTGTGGGCTGCGTCTCGTCCGTCGATCAGGGCGCATCTCTCTGGGCAGGCGGACCGATCATTGCGATACTGCGCACTGATTCGCCTGATGGGAGCGCACATGTCCGAGATTGATCTGTCCGACATTGATATGGCCGGTATTTTCGGCTATGTGCTCGTCTTCGATTCCGGCGTCGGCGGGCTGACCATTGCCCGCGAGCTGAGCGACATGGCCCCCTCGCTCGCGCTTGATTACGCCGCCGATACCGGGTTTTTCCCCTATGGCGACAAGTCCGACACAGAGCTCAGGGACCGACTGCCGAAAGTCGCCCGCGCGCTTTACGAGGCGATCAAACCGGATGTCTTCGTCATTGCATGCAATACGGCAAGCACGCTCGCGCTCGAAGAGGTCCGCGCCGCGCTGCCATGTCCCGTCGTCGGCACGGTGCCCGCGATCAAGCCCGCCGCAGCGCTGAGCCAATCGGGCACAATCGGTCTGCTCGCAACCCCGGGCACCGTCCGGCGCGCCTATACCGATCAGTTGATTGCCGAGTTCGCCAAAGACACCCGTGTCATCAAGCATGGCAGCCTTGAGCTTGTGGCGCTCGCCGAAGCGGTCGCGCGCGGGGAGACGCCAGACCTTGAAGCCTTTGCTGCCGCCCAGCGCGCACTGTTTGACGGGGCGGGGGGAGACGCAATCGACACCATCGTGCTCGCCTGCACCCATTTCCCGCTGGTCCGCAAGGAACTGATCCAAAGTGCGCCGCGCCCGGTCCGCTATATCGATTCAGGGGAAGCGATTGCCCGCCAAACCCTGCGCCAACTTATCGGCATCGCGCACAAAGCCCCATCTGCCCCCGCCAATCGCGCTTTTATCACGGACGCGGCGGACGGACATACAGACCTTGTGGCCGTGTTCGAACGGTTCGGCTTCACCCCGACGTTGACCGTGAAAGTAGAGCGCAATACCTGACCGCGCCGCATCAGTCCTGCCCCTCTATCCCACCCAGGCCCCGCGCTGCCTAATTTATCTCTCACTCAAATCAGGAGAGAGATATGACATCTTTTACCAGCCGGTTGACCGGCATTTTCGAAACGGCCTTGTCAGTGCTCGGCGCTGTGCTGCTCGTTATCCAGACGGTGACGGGGGCAGACGGGATCAGCCAGATCGCTGCTGCGCTCGTCGCTCTGATTGCGCCAATTTGTGCGGCCGTCCGTGCGAGCAATTCGCCGCAGGAGATTGCGGATATGGTCGCTGACGCCATTCAGGACACGTTTGGCGACGAGGCCTAATCGAGATCGGGCGAGGGAGGGGCGTCCGGTTTTACGCCTGTGTCAGCGGCCGGTTCGGGATCAACCCGTTTGCGCCGCCGGAGCCGTTTCCAGAAGCGTCGGCGTTCGGGTACAGGCAGTGTGGCGAGATTCTCCACAAAAGCTTCCGCGCAGGCTCGCCACGAATATTTCTCCGCATAGCCCCGCGCCGTCGCCCGATCAAGCGTCAGACAGGCCTTGGCCGCTTCGGCGAGATCAGCGTCGATCTTCCCCGCATCTGACCCAGGAATAATATCGCGCGGGCCGGGCGCATCATAAGCGGCCACAGGCACCCCGCTCGCCATCGCTTCAAGAATGACGAGGCCAAATGTATCGGTCAGGCTCGGGAAGACGAACACATCCGTACTGGCAAAATGGGTGGCAAGATCCTCGCCAAACTTTGCCCCGAGAAAATGCACCTCCGGATATTTCGCCTGCAATTCGGCAAGCTGCGGCCCTTCGCCAATGATCACTTTCGAGCCGGGCAGATCAAGCTCGATAAAGGCCTCGATATTCTTCTCCACCGCCACGCGGCCAACATTCAGAAAAATTGGACGCGGCAGGCCCTTGAACGGGTCATTGTCTGCGCCGTCTTCAATGCGTTTGTCTGGATGGAACATGTCCGTGTCCACCCCGCGCGTCCAACTGACCACATTGATAAACCGGTTGGCCTCAAGCTCGTCGCGCATGGACGGCGTGGCGACCATCACCTTGCCCGAATATTTGTGGAACCAGCGCACAAAACTGTATCCCCACGAGATCGGCACCGGAAAGCGGGCGGACACATATTCGGGGAACCGCGTATGATAGGAGGTCGAGAAGGGGTGTTTGTGCTTCAGGCACATCGCCCGTCCGGCCATGCCCAGCGTGCCTTCGGTCGCAATATGGATAGCGTCCGGCTCAAAACTGTCAAACCGCTTTTCGATGCTCCGCTTGGCCCCGATGGCGAGGCGGATTTCCGAATAGGTCGGCAGCGGAATGGTGCGAAACCCGTCCGCTGGTGAGACAATCTCCCATTCATGGCCCATCGCTTCGCATTCGGCGATGACGCGTTTCATCGTGCGCACAACCCCGTTGACCTGAGGTTCCCAAGCATCTGTGATCAGCATAATCCGCATAGTGGTTAAGCTCTCCCGCCGTCCAGCTTTCGCAATTTGGCCTTGTCTGCGCCGAAGGTAAAGCACCGATCGACTTAAATGCTTGAAACAGGGTCAAACCCGCGCCAATGTCAGGCGAAAATCACCTGAAATCGAGGCTGAAATGAACGATACATCCAATTTCGCAGCGCTTGATGGCTGGGATGCGCTTGATGAACTCAAATTTCAGGATGAAGAATCCTTTGTCGAAGCGCTGCTCGCCGCCCCGTCCCTTGATGTCAGCGAACGCCATGCCAGCGTACAGCGCGGCCGCGAACTTGTCCGCATCGCGCGCACCAAGACGCGCCGCAAGGGCGTGATGGAGAGCTTTCTCGAAGAGTTCGGCCTGTCCAATTCCGAAGGGTTGGCGCTGATGTGTCTGGCCGAGGCCTTGCTGCGGGTGCCCGATGCCGAGACGCGTGACGAACTGATTGCCGAGAAAATCCGCTCTGGTGACTGGGCGGCCCACAAAGGGCAATCTGACAGCTGGCTTGTCAATGCCTCGACATGGGGGCTGATGCTGACGGGCCGTGTGATCGGGCTCGGCAAAACCGATGAAGCGGATGCGGGCGCTATGGTGCAATCGCTGATCCGCTCGTCCGGCGAGCCGGTGATCCGCGCGGCGATGATGCAGGCGATGCGGATCATGGGCGAGCAATTCGTGCTCGGGCGCACGGTGTCCGCCGCGCTCAAACGGGGCCGCAAAATGGTGCGGGCCGAGGAAGCGGCGCATTTCAGCTTTGACATGCTCGGCGAAGGCGCACGCACACGCAGCGACGCAAAGCGCTATCTCGCCGCCTATGAGGACGCCATCAAAGCAGTGGGCAAAGACAGAGCCAAAACCCTGCCGCCGGAAGCCGTCAGCGGCGTCTCCGTGAAACTCTCCGCGCTGCACCCGCGCTATGAGGCGGTCAACAGC
>CALLCD010000214.1 GCA_938049795.1 uncultured Hyphomonadaceae bacterium
CGGTCTTCTTGTGGGCTTTATCGGCTGGCGGAGCCTCTATACGGATATGCCCGCTCTGCCCGAGACCGAAACCCTCTGGGCCAAGGGCCGCGAGCAGGCCTATGAGTTCCGCGCGGCCAATGGAGACCTCATCGCCATTCGCGGTCCGCGCTATGGCCGCGTTGTGCAAGTGGCTGAACTGCCGCCTCATGTCGTGCAAGCCTTCATCGCCGCCGAGGACAAGCGCTTCTACGAACACAATGGCGCAGACACCACCGCCATCGCCCGCGCCGCATGGCTCAATTGGCGCTCCGGCCGCACGGTCTCCGGTGCCAGCACCATCACCCAGCAGCTTGTCAAAAACCTGATCCTCGATCCGCGCCAGACCGTCCGCCGCAAAGCCCAGGAAGTCCGCCTCGCGCGCCAATTGGAAACCCGCCTGAGCAAAGACGAGATCCTCACCCTCTATCTCAACCGCATCTATTTTGGCTCCGGCGCCTATGGCATCGACGCGGCCGCGACCACCTATTTCGGCAAACCCGCCACCGCGCTCACCCTCGCAGAAGCGGCCCTACTCGCCACTTTGCCCAAAGCCCCCTCCCGCCTTGCCCTCGACAATAATCTCGACGGCGCCCTTGACCGCCAGCTTTATGTGCTTGGCCAAATGGTCGAAGAAGGCTTCATCACCGAGGACCAGAAAGACGCCGCCCACACCGCGCCCGTCACTCTCGCCGAAGCCCAGCGCTCGACCGCCATTTATGGCTATGTCCTCGATACGGTCACCGAACGGCTCGGCCAAATGCTACCCGATGCGCCCGGCGATCTCGTCATCACGCTGACCATCGACCCCGTCCTGCAACAAGCCACCCATGACGCGCTCAACGCCACCATCGCAAGAGATGGCGAAACCGCCGCCGCGAGCCAGTCCTCGGCCATCCTGATCCAGCCCGAT
The DNA here is from genome assembly GCA_938049795.1 of uncultured Hyphomonadaceae bacterium. Classification (GTDB taxonomy): domain Bacteria; phylum Pseudomonadota; class Alphaproteobacteria; order Caulobacterales; family Hyphomonadaceae; genus CALLCD01. Next base: position 932 of record CALLCD010000214.1, read on the forward strand.
GGCGCGATTACCACGCTGATCGGCGGGCTCGATTACAATGCCAGCAAGTTCAACCGCGTCACCCAAGCCCTGCGCCAGCCCGGCTCCAGCTTCAAACCTTTCGTCTTCGCCGCCGCCCTGCAAGCGGGCCTCGACCCGTTCAGCGTCTATCAGGATGCCCCGGTCAAATTCGGCGACTGGGAGCCGGAAAACTACTCGCCGGGCTTTTTCGGTCCTGTCACCATGTCCGAAGCCTTTGCCAAATCGCTCAACACCGTCGCCGCCGTGATCGGCAATGAGGTCGGCGAGCCAAGCATCATCGCGCTTGCAAAGAGCTTCGGTATCAATTCAGATCTGCGCCCGCTGCCCTCGATTGCGCTCGGCAGTCAGGAGGTTACCCTGTACGAGCTGACCCGTGCTTACGGCGTCTTCGCAAAGTCCGGTGAACGCCTCGACCCGTATCTCATTCTACGCATCGAGGATTCACGCGGACAGGTCATCTTCGAACGCCCCGAATACGACCCTGTCCGTGTCTACGCCGCAGACCTCGCCGAAGACATGAACGCCATGCTCGCCCGCGTTGTCCAGAACGGCACGGGCGGCAATGCGGCCGTCACCGGCTGGACCGTCGCGGGCAAAACCGGCACATCGCAAGACTGGCGCGATGGCTGGTTTATCGGCTTCACCTCGGAGATGATTGGTGGCGTCTGGGTTGGCAATGATGATGACAGCCCGATGAACAAAGTCACCGGCGGCGGCCTGCCCGCCCGTCTCTGGTCCGAGATCATGACAACCGCCCTTGCCGACACCGCCATCAGGCCGCTCGCAGGTGCCGAAGGCCTGATCACGCCCTCACCGCGCGCCGAAGAACGCATCACCTTCTATCGCAGCCTGTCAGGCGCTTTCGGTGCCGTCGAACAGCGCACCCTAGCCGACGCCGCGCCAACCTCAGGCGAGTTCCAACGCTAGAACAAAAAGTCGTCGTCCGACAGATCGCCAAGGCTGACATCAACCAGCCGGACGACCAGCGCATCTCCGAAATCAAGCACAACATCGTCGCCCACCTGTGTCGCGCTCTCCAAAACATCCGCAAACGACCCCGCGCCTGAAAAGCCGGTAAAGTCGATCATGTCATTGCCATTGCCAAAATCAGTGATCACATCATCGCTCGGGTCGAGGTCCACAAAGACAAACACATCATTGCCCGTCCCGCCCGTCAGCGTATTAAATCCGCCCTGTCCGAGCAGAAAATCATCGCCCGCTTGACCGTCGAGAATGTCATTGCCAGTGCCACCAAGATCAAACCCGTCCGGCTGCGATCCATTGTCCCCGAGCAGCGTATCATTCCCGTCCCCGCCTTCGAGCACATCGTCACCATTGCCGCCAAACAGAATGTCCTCACCATCACCGGCCGCAATAAAATCGACCCCGTTCTGGCCTGAGAGGAAATCGTCGCCCGCATCCCCGAACAGCGCATCATCGCCATCATTGCCGTTCAGTTCGTCATTGCCGTCACCGCCATTGAGCGCGTCGTCTCCGTCATTGCCATCGACCAGATCATTGCCCGCGCCCGCATTGACAATATCGCCGCTTCCGCCCGCCAATATCTCGTCATTGCCCGCGCCGCCAATGATAATGTCATCGCCGTCACCGCCATCAATAAAGTCGGCCCCATCGCCGCCAAACAAATCATCCCCAGACGCGCCGCCGAAAATCCGGTCATCGCCCGCGCCGCCCAAAATCGTATCGAAGCCGCCATCACCGTTCAGCGTATCATTGCCGCCGCCACCGTCGATAAAGTCGCGATCGTCCCCGCCCGAGATGATGTCGTCACCGGCCCCGATGTCAGACCCGGCATCATCATCCCCGAACAGTACATCTTCGCCAGCGCCGCCGAAGATCGTGTCATCCCCCATGCCACCTGACGCAAAATCATCCCCTGCGCCGCCATCGAGGAAATCAATTCCCGCTTCGCCAAAAAGCTCGTCGCGAAAATCGCCATCCCCGCCGAGCAATATGTCATTGCCGTCACCTCCGAACAATTTGTCAGCCCCCTGCCCGCCGTCCAGGTCGTCATCGCCCGCACCCCCGAACAGAAAATCGCCGCCCAACCCGCCAAACAGAAAATCCATCCCGAACCCGCCAAACAGCGCATCCGCCCCCGCCAGACCGTTGAGCGTGTCATCCCCATCACCGCCAATAATATCGTCGTCACCTTCCGTGCCGTCGATCTCGTCGTCCTGAAATGTTCCGTTGATAATATTGATCATGTCGAAAATATCCCCTCATTCTAAGGCGGCCCACCCTCTGGACAACTCTCTCCTTATTAACCAAATATCCGCTCGCCCAGCAATCAAAAATTGTGATCGGGCAAACACGATCTGGCACGCCTGCGCCCATCATCCCCCTTGCATTCTGCCCCGTTCGCCGCCAAACACCGCCTATGGCCCAGACCCCCTTGCTCACCCTGTCCGATGTCCGCCTCTCTTTTGGCGGCAAGCCGCTGTTTGAAGGCGTGGACCTCGCCGTCTCCAAAGGCGAACGCGCCGCCCTTGTCGGTCGCAATGGCGCAGGCAAATCCACGCTGATGAAAATCGTCTCCGGACAAATCGAGCCCGACTCCGGCACAGTCTGGGTCCAGCCGGGCACACGCATCATCACCGTCGAACAAGAGCCCGATCTGACGTCATATCAGAGTCTACTAGACTATGTTCTGGACCACCCGATCAAACCCCACGCCGCCGCCGGCCGGATCGACATTGTCACTGACCGCCACCGCGCCGAAGCGGAGCTGATGGACATGGCGCTTGATCCGGCCGGCAAACCGCAAACCCTCTCGGGCGGTCAGCAACGCCGCGCCGCCCTCGCCCGCGCTTTTGCCACCGACCCGGACGTGCTCCTGCTCGACGAGCCGACCAACCATCTCGACGTGCCGATGATCGACCTTATCGAAGCGCGCCTGAAAGCCTTTCGCGGCGCTGTCCTGCTGGTCTCCCATGACCGCAAATTTCTCGAAGGCGTCTCGACCAATACGCTCTGGTTACGCCAGGGCACCGTCCGCAAAAGCCCGCGCGGCTATGCCCATTTCGAAAGCTGGGCCAGCGAGATTGAGGCCGAGGAGTTGCGTACCTTACAGCGGATGAAAACTCAGCTCAAAGACGAAAAACGCTGGCTCGCGCGCGGGGTCACCGGCCGTCGCAAACGCAATATGGGTCGGCTCGACCGGCTCAAGACGATGCGCGCCGAACATGCCCGCCGCCGCGCAGCGCTCAGCCAGTCACGCGCCACCGCCGCGCTCAATGCCGAGACAAATGACACGGCCAGCCGCAAAATCATAGATGTACGCGGCATCTCCAAACAGTTCGACACGCCCGCCGGCCCACTCGTCATTGCGGAGGATTTTTCCATCCGTGTGCTGCGCGGTGACCGGATCGGAATTATCGGCCCGAACGGCGCGGGCAAGACCACGCTCCTCAAACTGATGCTCAAAGAGCTCGCTCCTGATCAGGGCTCGGTCAAGCTCGCCAAAAGCATCGAGACAATCTTCCTCGACCAGACCCGCGAAACGCTCAACCCCACCGACACAATCTGGGAAACGCTTGCGCCCAATGGTGGGGACAGTCTGATGGTCCAGGACAGCTCGCGCCATGTCGGAGCCTATGCCAGCGATTTCCTGTTCTCGCGCGACCAGCTTCGCCAACCCGTCCGCGCCCTCTCCGGCGGCGAGCGCAACCGCCTCACCCTTGCCGTCGCCCTCGCCAAGAAAAGCGATTTGCTTGTCCTTGATGAACCGACCAATGATCTCGACATGCAGACCCTCGACCTGCTCGAAGAGATGCTCGAGCAATATGCCGGCACGCTGCTCATTGTCAGCCATGACCGCGCCTTTCTCGACCAGACCGTCACCTCATGCCTGTGTCCGCTCGGGAACGGCAAATGGATACAGACCGCAGGCGGATGGTCCGACGCCCAGGAACAGCTCGGCCAATCCGCCGCACACAAATCACAAAAAACACAAAATAAATCAAATTCTAACAAGCAAAACCCGAACAAGTCCGCAAAGCCCCAAGCCAAGCTCTCCTTCAAAGACAAGCACCGCTTAGCCGAGCTCGACAAGCTCATGCCCGCACTCACCGCTGAAATCGCAGCCCTCGAAACAGACCTCGCCGCGCCCAATCTTTACACAGAAGACCGGGCAAGTTTCGACACCAAATCCAAGCGGATCGAGACCGCCCGTGCCGAGCTTGAAACGGCCGAGCTTGAATGGCTCACCTTAGAGGAGAAACGCGAAGCCATCGAAGCGGGCCTATCCTAACAGCCCAGCGCCACCGGCAAGAGTTCGTTAAGACACGCTTGCTAAACTCGCGCGAAAGTCCGGAGACACACATTATGCGCATTTTTCTGCCTGCCGCCGCAACGCTCATCTTCTGCATGAGCGCCAGCGCCCAATCCTATTCCCACGAGCCAGACACCTATCGTCACGGCGGAACCTATTCGACCATACAGTCGAGCAGCGAACAGGCCTGCGCAGAGATCTGCCGTGCAGACACAAAATGCCTCGTCTGGAGTTTTCGCAAACCCCAAACCGCCGCTGGCCCATCCCAATGCGAATTGAAGCAAAGCATCGGACAGGCTGAAGAAAACCCGCTGATGACATCCGGCGTCTCGCCCCGCTTTTCCGAGCAGCAGCAAGCCGTCGTCGCGCCGCCCACAACCGATCTTCTCGGCGGCACGCAAGCGCGCACCTTCCCCGCACGAACAAGAGCGGCCCGCACAATCGCGTCCGCGCCCGCAAGCTATGTCAGCCGACCGCAAGCCGCTGCGCCAACAACACAGCTCCATGAATCAGCCTTTGGCACGGCACCAACGAGACGCGCGCGCGTTACAGCCCCTCAGCCAACGGGCCGCGTTCTCAGCCCGAATGATCCGCGTATCATCCGCAACCACACAGGCCAGACATCGGTCACCGTAAACGGCACCGGCCAAGCCCAGCAAACCCGCATCCCCGTGCGCGCCGCCCAGGCTCAACCTGCTCCGCAGCCAACCCGCGCACCCACACGCCCCTATGACAATCTGCGTAATCGCGAGTTTCCACGTTACTCCGTTCAGGACGGCGTAACGCTCGATGCAGACACCGCGGAAGACGCAGCTCAGACCGCAGGCGCAGGAAGCTAGGCTTTCCAGAAACAGTGACAAACCGATTGGGCGGGCCCGTTAAACGGCCCGCTCTTTTGTGTTCGTAAACCTGATGTCAGGGTGCTTTTCGGCCGCATAGGACGCATCCCACGCATTCTTGCCCAGATAGACCGGCGCGCCATCGAGATCGGTTCCCGTGGCCGATTTGTTCAGATCCATGAACGCCTCGACCTGTGCCGGATCATCGCTCGAAAGCCAACGCGCCACATTGTACGGCGCCGCCTCGAACGTCACCTCCAGCCCATATTCTGCCGCAACCCGCTCGGCCATCACATCAATCTGCAAGGCCCCGACCGCGCCGACAATCATGTCCGAACCAATCGACGGGCGGAAAAGCTGCGTCACACCCTCCTCGGCGAGGCTCTCAAGCGCCTTGCGCAAATGCTTCTGCTTCATCGGATCAGACACCCGCGCGCGCCGCAAAATCTCCGGCGCAAAATTCGGGATACCGGCAAATTGCAAATCCCCCGCTTCCGACAAACCATCACCCACACGCAACTGCCCATGATTGGGCACCCCGAT
>CALLCD010000215.1 GCA_938049795.1 uncultured Hyphomonadaceae bacterium
GACGCTGAGCGTCTTGCAGATCCAGAAAAGCGGCTATTCGCCGGATTCGGGGGTCGAGACGATTTTGACGGCACAGGCGAGCGAGGCGGGCAAGCGGTTTGGCTATCTTGAAACGGCCGAACAGCAAATGGGCGCGCTGGCGGGCGGAACGCTTGAAGAACAGATCGAGGGGCTGGTGTTTACCGCTGAAACGCTCGATTTGGGCACGGAGCTTTTGGGTACGCTGGTCGATGAATGGGCGGATGGTGATGTGGCAGGCTTGAGCGCAATTGTTGCCGATCCGACCTCGATTGGCGGGGCGGATGCCTATCAGCGGCTTCTGGTGGACCGGAACGCGAACTGGGTGCCGCAAATCAAGGCGATGCTGGATGAGCCTGGCACACGTTTGATTGCGGTGGGCGCGGCGCATCTGGCAGGGCCTGACAGTGTGGTGGGCATGCTACGGGCCAAAGGGCTCGACGTGGTGCGCCAATAGCGAGATCTAGCGCGGGCGTTTGCGTAGGAAGACGTAGAATGCGCCGGTGCCGCCGTGTTTCTGGTGGGCGCTGGCATAGCTTGAGGCGAGCGCGCGGACATCCTCGCGGGTTAGCCAATGCAAAAAGCGCTGACGCAGAACGCCCTCCCCGCGCGCGCCTTTGCCAGTGATAACCAAGACACATTTGCTGCGGGCGGCTTGATGCTGGCGGAGGAAGCTCAGGAAGGCGCGTTCGGCGCTTGATTGGGTGTGGCCGTGCAGGTCGAGGGTTCCGGCGATTTCCATTTGGCCGCGACGGACTTTGCGTTCGGTGCCGCGATTTGGGACTGTGTTTGTGGCGGGCGGTTTGATTGGCTTGCGGGCTTCGGCGGCGAAGATGGCGAGCGGGTGGCGGAGTGGGCCTTTGTCGGGTTTGGTGGCGGGTTTCGGCTTTGGCGCGGCGCGGGGGGCGGACGACAAAAACAGGTCAAGGTCTGTCATGTCGGGCAGTTCGGCTTCGGCGCGGGCGCGGACGGATTTTGCCACGCCGGTCCAGGCGCGTTTCTCGTCCGGTTTGAGCTGGCGTCCGGACATGGGCTAGCTTTCCGGCGCGGCGCGGTCGATCAGACGGGCGGCGACAGCGCGCGGCAGGAAAGCCCACATGCGGCCCGGGGCGTTTTGGGTGCCTGCGCGTCTGCCCGCTTCGTCGCCGGTTCCGAAATAGATGTCTCCGCGCACCCTGCCCTTGATTGCGCCGCCCGTATCCTGCCCGATCAACAGGCCGGACCAGTCACCGCCGAGCCCGGGGGATGTGGTGGTGATGAAGAAGGGAACGCCGAGCGCGTTGAGGCTCGGGTCAATTGCCATCGAGCCGAGCGGGGTGAGCGGGACCGTATGTGCGCCGACGGGGCCGAGGGCGGGGTCCCCGATGGGGACGGGATGGAAGAAGACGAAGCGGGGATTGTGGTTCATGGCGCGTTGGGCATCTTCACGGGGGACGCGGTCCATCCAGGCGCGAATGCCTTGCATGGAGGCTTCCCCGCGCGTGATCTCGCCGCGCTCGAGCAAATAGTTTGCCGTCGAGCCGAAGCGCTGGCCATTATGGGCGGCATAGGCGGCGCGGATGGTGGAGCCATCTTCGAAGACGAGCCGGCCGGAGCCTTGGATCTGGAGGAAGAACACGTCGGCGGGATGGGCGTAGCCGAGCGCGTTGCGGGTTTCGAGCGCGATGTCGGCGCGGGGCGGATAAGGTCTAAGCGCGCCATTGGGCAATCTTTGTGCGGGGACTTTGCGGCCAGGTGCGCCACCGAGCTCCGAGCGGTCAACCTGGACGAGATCATCTGGGAGACCGGGAACAGGCTGGGTGTAGGGATATTGGGGGGTGCGGCGGGCGGTGATTTGCGGTTCGAAATAGCCAGTAAATTTTGGGGTGCCCTCGCCCGGCATAATTTCAAGCGGGGTGAACAGGGCTTCGAAGACAAGGCGGGCGCTGGCGGCGTCGGAGACTGTGTCGAGCGCGGCGCAGGCGCCGGTCCACTCGCCTATTGTTCCGGCATAGTCCACACGTCTTGATATGGGGGCCTCGGGCGCGCGGGATGACCATAGTTCACACGTGCGGGCGAAGGCTTCGGCGGCTGGGAGTAGATTGGCGGTGTCCCAGCCGGGCAAGGTGTTAAAGGGGACAGGGCGCGGGAACGGTGCGGGGGCCTGGACCAGTTCGGGGTCTGTTGAGCCTGGTTCGGAGATGGGCTCAGTAATGGGGGCGGTCTGACCTGCGACATCCGGTTCAGACGGCGGCACTGGCGGTGTCGAGACACATGCGCCCAAGGCCAGCAGCAGGCAAGCGGCTGATTTCGCCAGAGGGGTTAGCGCCGGGCCGAGCGCGCGATTATGATGCGGTTTCCACATCATCAAGCAGCCAGTTCGGATCGGAGCTTTTGACATTGCGCTTGAAGGTCCAGATGTCACGCGCGGTGCGGGTGTTGACGCCATCGCCAAGCTCGGCCTCGTAGCGGATCATGACGCGGGCGGTGGTGCCGTCCAGTTCGGCGTCGTCAATCTCGAGCTTGCGGATGCGCAGGAGTTCATAGGGGTCGATTTTGGCCAGTTCGCGCGCTTCGATGGCTTCGATCCAAGGCTCATAGACATCATCATCGAGCAAAGGTTTAAGCGCTTTGCGGTCGCCGCGTGCAAATGCGCCGAGGATCATTTCATAGGCCGCGCGTGCGCCGCGTTCGAAGGTTTCGGGGTCGAAAGTCTTGTCGGCGGAGTAGATGGCTTCGAGACCGGCGGCGGCGGGGCCGGTGAAGGCGGGGCGTAGATGGGTCGGCCGTGGCGGTACTTCTGATTGGGCGGGTCTGTCTTGCCGCGGTCGGCTGGCGACGCGTTCGCGCGTGCGGCCATTTGGAGGGCCATCATCGCGGCCAAGTGCCACGTAAAGACGGCTCAAAACGAACAGGGCTATGGCGGCGGTAATTAGAACTTCGATCACAGGTCGGCACTTCGCATAATTGTTTTGACTTTTGTCTATATAGATAAGTCACCGACCGCGCCAGCACCATTGCACCGCAATCGGCCTCATGTTACGCGCTCGGTTTTATTTATGTGAGGTAACATGGCTGAAAATCAACCCGATCCCGCCGGAACCCAACCCCCTGCTGCGCCCCAAGGACCGAGTATTCGCGTCGTATCGCAGTATATCAAGGATTTGTCCTTCGAGAATCCGGGGATTACCAGCCCACAGACACAGCCAAATATTGATCTGGGCATTGATGTTGGAGCCACCGCGCATGCCGGCGGCGAGAACCTGTATGAAGTGTCTTTGCGGATGCAGGCCAAAGCGCTGGCGGGCGAGAAAGTCCTGTTTATGCTGGAGCTGGACTATGCCGGCCTGTTCCAACTGCAAAGTTTCAAGAATGAAGAGATGGAAGCGGCGTTGCTCATCGAATGCCCGCGCCAGATTTTCCCCTTTGCCCGCCGGATTATCTCCGACATTACGCGCGATGGCGGGTTCCCGCCGCTATTGGTGGACCCGATTGATTTCCGCGCGCTTTACATCACACAGAAACAGCGTCAGGCGGCTGCGCCCGATGATGCGCCGCAAACAGCCTGATTGGGGTTTGAGGGCGCAAGCCTAGCTGTTGTGTTTGTTCCAGAGCGGGGTTTCGCCGAGCGTTTCGATGTGGGCGCGGTGGGCCGCTTCTTCGCTGGCCAATAGGCGCGGGGGGAGCGGTTTGGCGCGTCTTTTGGCGGGCGTGCGGGCGGTGCGTGTGTCTTTGGCTGGTCCATCAAACGCAAAAGCTCGGGCGCGTCCGCCGAGCAGTTCGAGGTAGACGGTTGCCAGCAATTGCGCATCGAGCAAAGCGCCGTGCAGCGTCCTCGACTGTAGGGACACATCGAAGCGTTTGCACAGGGCGTCAAGCGAGGCGGGCGCGCCGGGGAATTTCTTCTTGGCCATAGCGACCGTGTCTATCCAGCGGATGGCGGGGACGGGTTTGCGACCACAGCGTTCAAGTTCGGCGTTTAGGAAGCCACGGTCAAAGGCGGCATTGTGGGCGACCAGTGTGGCGTCGCCGAGAAACTCCATAAAGGCGTCTACGACTTCGGGCGCATCGAAATGGGGCTGGTCGGCGAGCATTTCATCGGTGATGCCGGTGATGCGGATGGTGGCTTCGGAGACTTTGCGGCGGGGGTTTACGAGCTGGCGGAAGGTTTTGCCCGTGGGGATATGATTGATCAGTTCGACCGCGCCCAGTTCGACAACCCGGTCTTCGCCGTTAAAGTCAAACCCTGTGGTTTCGGTGTCGAAGGCAATTTCGCGGATCGTCTCGGTCATGGGTCAGTCCTCGTCTGGCTTGCTGAGAAGCTCTATCATAGCGGCGACGTGCGCGCGGGTGAATTCAAAGCCAAAAGCTGTGGATATGATGAAATCGGCGCGGGTGCGTTTTTCGGCGTCAGGGGTCTGTTTGGCGAGGATAGCGTCGAAGGCTTCGGGGGTCATGCCATCTCGGGCGAGGACGCGGGCGCGCTGGACCTCGGCGGGTGCCGTGACGACGGCGACATGATCGACACGCCCCTCCCCGCCGGTCTCGAACAGGAGCGGAATGTCGAGCACGATGAGCGGCGCGCCGGAGGCTTCGGCCTTCGCGCGGAAATCAAGCTGGCTCTGGCCGACAAGGGGGTGGACGATGGCGTTGAGCCGGGTCAAGGCGTCCGGATCGGCGAGCACAATGTCGCGCAGGCGGGCGCGGTCTATGGCGCCATCGATGATCGCATCGGGAAATACGGCGCCGACCGGCTCGACCGCTGCGCCGCCTTTGACATAAAGCGCGTGGACGGCAGCGTCGGCGTCATAGACGGGCACACCGGCGTCTGCGAACATGGCGGCGGTGGCGGATTTGCCCATGCCGATGGAGCCGGTTAATCCGAGACGTTTCATATTTGCGCTTCCCTTTGCTTGACCCTAGCCTGTTCGCAGCCTGTTCCCAAGACTGCCGCTTGGTGTTCCCATTGTGCGGCGGCAAGCGGATGGATCATGACAGGGCGTCCAATGTGCGGCGGCCGCGGGTGAGGCCGGTTTTGATGTCTGGCATGATTGCGTACCAGCGCTCGAAAGCGAAGGCGGCTTGGTAGACCAACATTTGCAATCCATCCTCAGCCTGCCATCCGGTGGCTGATGCGGCGGTGATGATGGGTTTTGCGGGTGGTCCGTAGGAGAGATCGTAGAATAAGCGGCCTTGCCCTGCGCCGAGGTCCAAAGTGCCGCCCTGATGGCCGAGGCTGGTTGTGTTCACGACGATATCGGCTGTTTTGGCCTGTTCGAGGCCGGATTCGAGAGTGACGGCTTTATGGTTGGGCGGGGTTGCCGGATCAGCATATTGGGAGATGAGGGCCTCAGCGCGGGCGAATGTCCGGTTGGCTAGGAGGATGGATGCACCTTCTGAATGCAGGGCATGGACGACTGCGCGGGCCGAGCCCCCTGCCCCAAGCACGAGCACGCGCTGTCCTTTGAGCGGAGCGGTGAGCAGACCGGACAGAGCGGCAAGGAAGCCCGGCGCATCGGTGTTGTCGGCATGCCAGTGGCCGTCGCCCGGACGCCATAGCGTGTTGGCGGCTCCGATGGCGCGGGCGCGCGGAGTGGCAGTTTTGGCGATGGCTAACGCGCCTTCCTTATGGGGCATGGTGACGTTTAGGCCACGTGCGCCGCGTCGGGCGAGGGTTTCAAGTCCGCCGGTCAGATCACTGGCAGGCACTTGTAGTGCAAAGTATTCCGCATCGAGCCGGTGGTCGCGCATCCAGCCATTGTGGATGCGCGGGGAGAGCGAATGGGCAATCGGGTCGCCGATGACGCCGTAGAGCCTGGTCATGTGTCTATCAATTGGCGGACGCGCAAATAGTCCAGAAGCGGCAGGAGCGGCAGGCCGAGGATTGAGAAATAGTCGCCCTCAATAGATGAAAATAGCTGGATTCCGCTTGATTCGAGCTGATAAGCGCCGACGGTTTGCAGTATCTCCTCCCCTGCCCCGGCTAAGTATGCGGTGATGAACTCAGCCGAAAGCGGCCGCATGGTGAGTTTTGGGCGGGCGAGATGGCGCCAGACGATTTTGCCATGTTCGGCCACGGTGATTGCGGTTTCAAGGTGGTGGCTCTGGCCGGACAGGGCTTCGAGCGTCGTGCGGGCGTCGGCCATGTCTTTGGGTTTGTCAAAAGCGCGCGGGCCGAGCGAGAGCATCTGGTCGCCGCCAATAACGAGCCCTGCCCTGCCCGACGAGATTTTGACGGCTTTGAGCTCGGCAAGCTGCATGGCCTGATCGCGGATGGGCATATTGTCCGCGCGCATCCCGTTGCGGATACTCTCTTCGTCGATCAGGGGTTTGACGGCTTCGGCGGGAACACCGGCATTGGCGAGGAGTGCGCGGCGGCTGGCGCTGCCGGAGGCGAGGATGAGATCTGGCGCGCTCATTTGCGATACTCGTTGAGCTTGTTGAAAATGGCGGCGGCGGTTTCTTCGACCGAGCGGCGGGAGACATCGATGATTGGCCAGTTCTTGCTCTGATAGAGCCTGGCTGCGTCGGTGCATTCGGCGCGGATGGCGCGCTCGTCGACATAGTCGGTCTGGGCATGCTCATTCAGGGCGAGCAGTCTTTGCTGGCGGATCTGCATCAGGCGTTCGGGGCTGATTTTGAGGCCGATGATCAGCGGGCGGGTGACCTCGTCGAGAATGGCCGGCGGCGGGACGCCGGGCACGAGCGGAATATTGCCTGCGCGCACACCGCGATTGCCGAGATAGACGCAAGTGGGGGTTTTCGAGGTGCGGCTGATTCCGACCAGAATGACATCGGCCTCGCGCAAACCTTCGACGTTTTGGCCGTCATCATGGGCGAGGGAGAAATTGAGCGCTTCCATCCGGTCGAAATAGTTTGTGTCGAGCCGGTGCTGGCTGGCGGTGGAATCGTTGGCCGACATGCCCAGATGCCGGCTGAGCATGTGGACGGCCTGATCGAGCACGGGCAGTGTCGGGATGCCGCGCTTGCGGCAAAAGCTGATGAGTTGGGCGCGCAGCTCTTCATTGGCGATGGTGTACCAGACGACGCCTGGGGCGCCTTCAATCTCGTCGATGACACGGGCAAGCTGGCGTTCGGAGCGGACGAGGTAGTAATTGTGCTCAAGCGGCTGGACATTCGAGAACTGGGCGGAGGCGGCGCGCATGACCGCGTTCAATGTCTCCCCTGTCGCATCGGAAACGAGGTGGATGTTGTAGTAGATGCACAGGCCCATTCGCTGTCTTTCCCTTGTTTGTTCCCAAGAGATGCCCTTATCCCCGCTTGCGGGCAAGGCTTGTGTATAGCCTGTGAATAAATCAGTTGTGAGGAATGGACCAGAATTTCTGCACAGGTTGGGGATTCCCACCGGCGATGTTCTGGGTCTGGTCTGGTGGGATTGGAAAAGATTAACGAAGTGTTAAAAATTCGAAGTGTGCCAATGGTTAACAGAAGGTTAAGCGGGCCGAGGACACGAGGATATTATGTGGAGGATTTGTGGATAAGTGTTTATAAGCGCGAACCGGCCTGTTTATTCACCGTCTCCACAGACTAATAATAATAAGCCAAAATAAATTTGACTCAAAAGGAAGGGGTCTTTGTGGCATCCGACGTACACAAACCAATACTTTCAACGCTTTCTGGAAAGATCAGTCCAAAGCCACCAATGTGGTTCATGCGGCAAGCTGGTCGCCACTTACCAGAATATCTCGAGCTGAGAGGACGGGCCAAGGACTTTCTCGATTTCTGCTATACCCCTTCCCTTGCAACTGAAGCGACGCTGCAACCGATACGGCGGTACGGGATGGATGGGGCGATCCTGTTCGCGGATATTTTGCTGATCCTTGATGCGATGGGCCGGAATGTGCGGTTCGAGAAAGGGGTTGGGCCGTTGGTTGAGGTGATCGAGACGGCGGGGGATCTTCTTAAAGTGCCTGCGCCGACCGTGGCAGAGCGGTTGTCGCCTGTTTATGAGACGGTGTCGCGGGTGCGGGCGGGTTTGCCAGACGAGACGACGCTGATCGGGTTTGCTGGATCACCCTGGACGGTGGCGCTTTATGCGCTGGAGGGGCGCGGTAAAACCGACAAAAGCACGGCGCGCGGCTGGGCGCATGACCGGGCCGATGAGTTACAGCGCGTGCTTGATGTATTGGTTGAAGCGAGCGCGCATTATCTCAAGCGGCAGGTTGATGCGGGCGCGGAAGCGTTGATGTTGTTTGATAGCTGGGCGGAAGGTCTGCCGAATGATGTGTTTGCGCAGATTATTATCGAGCCGACGCGGAAACTGGTGGCGCGGTTGCGCGAGCTTGGTGTGGGCGTGCCGATTATCGGATTTCCGCGCGGGGCTGGGGCTATGCTGCCGATTTATGCGCGTGAGACCGGCGTGACGGCGGTTGGGCTCGATACGAGTGTGGTGCCGGATTATGTTAATGATGTGTTGCCAAAAGGGATGCCGGTTCAGGGGCATCTCGATCCGCTTTTGCTGATTGCAGGCGGACAGAGGCTCGATGATCGGGTGCGTTATCTGATGAAGGCGTATGAGGGCCGGCCGCATATTTTCAATCTCGGGCATGGGGTTTTGCCGCAAACGCCGATTGCGCATGTCGAGCGTGTGGTCGAGATTGTTCGGGGGGGATGATGATCTATCTTGTTCTGAAAGCTTTGCATATTGTTTCAGTGGTTGCGTGGATGGCGGCGCTGATGATTTATCCGCGCTACAAGATTCACCAATTGGGCGATGTGCCTGACGGCATCTTGTTTGAGCGGATGAAGGATGCGTCTGCGCGGCTCAAACGGTTGATCCTGACCCCTTCCCTTCTGGCGACTTGGGGGTTTGGGATTGGCGTGGTGGTGGCCAATCCGGCGATTGTCAGTGCGGGTGGGCCGGTCTGGTTTCCGCTGAAATTTGCGCTTGTTTTGCTGATTACCGGCTTTCATGGCTGGTTTACTGTGCAGGGGCGCAAGATTGATGCGGGGGTCAGTTCGGCTGATGAGCGAAAACTGCGGCTTATGAATGAGGTGCCGTTTATTGCGCTGATCGGAATTGTGTTTCTGGTTATTCTCAAGCCGTTCTAACAATTGGCTTGACGTGCTGCGGCGGACGCGGGATAGACAGAGAAACCGCGCTCGGAGGTCTTTCGGGCTTGCACGCCATTTGCGGTGCAGAAAAGCGGTATCACACAATCAGGAAAATCTGGATCAATGGCTGATACGTCAAACGATAGCTCGAACCCCGTGACCCTTATGGAGCTTAAGGGGAAGTCTCCGACGGAACTTGTGGCTTATGCCGAAACGCTCGAAGTGGAGAATGCGCAAGCTTTGCGGACGCAGGATCTCTTGTTCGAGATTTTGAAAGAACTGGCTTATCGGGATATTCCGATCATCGGCGCAGGCGTTTTGGAAGTGCTTTCGGACGGGTTTGGCTTTTTGCGCTCACCGGAATCGAATTATCTGCCCGGGCCGGATGATATTTATGTCAGCCCGAAACTGTTGAAAAAGGCCGGTTTGCGGACGGGTGACACGATTGAAGGGCCGCTGAAGAGTCCGAAAGAGGAAGAGCGGTATTTTGCGCTGGAAGATGTCAGCGCGATTAATTTCGAGTCGCCGGAAAAAGCGAAACACAAAGTCCATTTTGACAATCTAACCCCGCTTTATCCGGAAGAGCGGCTGGTGATGGAGTCGAAAGATCCGACGAAAAAGGACCGTTCTGGTCGGATTATCGACATTGTCGCCCCGATTGGGAAGGGTCAGCGGGCGCTTATTGTTGCGCCGCCGCGCACGGGTAAGACGGTTTTGTTGCAGAATATCGCCTCCTCCATCGAGGAAAATCACCCCGAATGCTATCTGATTGTGCTGCTGATTGATGAGCGGCCCGAGGAAGTGACCGATATGCGGCGGACGGTGAAGGGCGAAGTTGTGGCGTCTACGTTTGATGAGCCGGCGACGCGGCACGTTTCGGTTGCGGAAATGGTGATCGAAAAGGCAAAACGGCTTGCCGAGCATGGCCGGGATGTCGTGATCCTGCTTGATTCGATTACGAGGCTTGGACGCGCCTACAACACGACGGTCCCCTCTTCCGGTAAGGTGCTCACCGGCGGTGTCGATGCGAACGCGTTGCAACGTCCGAAACGGTTTTTCGGCGCGGCGCGGAATATTGAAAATGGCGGATCGCTGACAATTATCGCGACGGCGCTGATCGATACGGGTTCGCGGATGGATGAAGTGATCTTCGAGGAGTTCAAGGGGACGGGCAATTCCGAAGTGGTGCTTGATCGCAAGATTGCTGATAAGCGGACTTTCCCTGCGATGGATATTCTGAAGTCGGGCACGCGGAAAGAAGAGTTGATTACGCCGCCGGAGCATTTGCAGAAAGTCTATATTTTGCGCCGGATTCTCAATCCGATGGGGACGGCCGATGCGGCGGACTTCCTGATTGATCGGCTCAAGCAGACGAAAACCAATGATGAGTTCTTCGAATTGATGGCGAAGAACAATTAGCCATCGCTAAGCCCAAAAAAAGGCCGCACCCGACAATCCGGATGCGGCCTTTTTGTGTCTGGAGCTTGGATTTAGAAGCTGTATGCCAGTCCGGCCCGGACGCCGATTGTGTCGAAGCCGACCGTATCAAGGATCGGGCGGAAAGACAGATTGTCGTTGATGGCATATTGAAAGCCGAGGCCGAGCGTGTAGTCGTCTCCGCTGCCAATGGTATCAAAGTTGAAGTTGCGATAGCCAGCGCGGGCGATCACAGCAAAATCTTCATCGAGTCTGTAGCCAAGATTGCCGGTGATGCCCCATGTGAAATCAACGATGTCGCTTTCGGACCAGTGGATTTCTGCTTCGCCAGCGACGAAGAATTGCTGGGTTAGCGGAACGCTGTAGCCAATTGCGCCGCCAACGAGGATCTGGTCAAAGCCGACGGGGCCATTTTCATAACCGACTTCGCCGACAACATATGGGCCGGTAAATGGGTCGCCGTCCTGTGCGGTGGCGACACCGGCAAGCGTGGCAGTTGCGAGGGCCGTTGCGGCAATCATTTTCGTAAACATAATGGTTTTCCTTCATCAAGATTGCAGACAGGGATTTGTCTGATGAGGCGTTTTAGAGCAGGAAATCTTGCCGACTTATTGATGAAAAAGGGCCGGAATAAGATGTCAAAAGATGGCCTGTTATCGTGGTTTTGAGGGCACAGTTTGTGGCATTTTGGTAAGGTTGAGGTGGCTGGATTTGGGGCGGTCGCTTGGTGATGAAACGGGGCGGAGTTGACTTTGGTGCTCGCGTGTCTCACCTGCGCTTATGACTTTCTCCTCTGATGCCCAGACAATTTGCGCGCTTGCCTCGGGGCGGCCACCTGCGGGCATTGCGGTGATCCGGGTCTCTGGTCCGCAAGCGCGCGATTGGCTTGGGGCCCATATTGATGGCCCTGCCCTCACCCCGCGTATGGTGAGCCTGAGGACAATTCGTGACGAACGCGGCGAAATCATTGACAAGGCGTTAATCATGTTCATGCCTGCGCCCGCGACGTATACGGGCGAGGATGTGGTCGAGCTTTTCCTGCATGGCGGGGCGGCAATTGTCGAACATGCGCTGGAGGCGCTGACCGCATTTGATGGGGTGCGGTTGGCCGAGCCTGGCGAATTTACGCGCCGTGCTTTTGAGGCGGGGAAGCTCGACTTGACGCAGGCCGAGGGGATTGCCGACCTGATTGAAGCGGAGACGCGCGGGCAAAAAGCGCAGGCGCAGGCGCAAAGCGATGGGGCGCTGTCGGACCTTTATAATGTGTGGCGGAATGACCTGCTCGCCGCGTTGGCGCTCGTCGAAGTGTCGGTTGATTTTCCCGATGAAGCGGATGCGCCCGATCATACGGATGGGCCGGTGGCGGAGAAACTCACCTCGCTCATTGCTTCGTTCGAGCGGGCGCTGGAAGATGGACGATTGCATCAAAGTGTGCGGGACGGATTTCGGGTGGCGATTATCGGTGCGCCGAATGTGGGCAAGTCGACACTGCTCAATCAGCTCGCTGGTCGGGAGGCGGCGATTGTGACCGACATTCCGGGCACGACGCGGGACGTGGTGGAAGTGAGATGCCGGGTCGGCTCGCACATGGTCTGGTTTGCGGACACGGCCGGTTTGCGGGAAACGGAAGATGTCGTCGAAGCGGAGGGAATCCGGCGGGCGACGCGCGCGGCGGTCGAGGCGGATCTGCGCGTCTTTGTCGTCGAGGATGGGGGCCCTCCCCCTCCCCCCTCTCTCGTTCGGGATGGTGATATTCTGGTCCAGAACAAGGTGGATCGATTGGTTAATCAGACCTTAATGCCGGAATCTGTCGCGATTTCAGCGCTTGAGGGATACGGGATAGATGAGTTGCTCTCGCGAATCGAGGATTGGCTGAAGGAGCATATCTCGGCGTCGGGGGCACCGGTGATCACGCGGGCACGGCATCGGCTGGGAATCGAAAACGCACTTGAGCATACGCGCCGCGCGCATCAAGGATTGGTCCAGACGGTGGGGGCGGAACTTGTGGCCGAGGATGTGCGCCTTGCCGGTCGGGCACTTGCGGGGCTTGTCGGCGAGATCAATGTCGAGGATGTTTTGGGCGCGGTGTTCTCCGAGTTCTGCATCGGAAAATAGACTCTACGCAAGCGACAAATTCTGCGCTAAGAGCGCGTTATGAGTGTTCCAAGTTTTGATGTGATTGTGGTCGGCGGTGGTCATGCCGGATGTGAAGCGGCGGCGGCGGCGGCGCGGTATGGGGCGCGGACGGCGCTCGTCACCCATCGCAAATCGACCATTGGCGAGATGTCTTGTAACCCTGCGATTGGCGGTTTGGGCAAGGGCCATCTGGTGCGCGAGATTGATGCGCTTGACGGGATCATGGCGCGGCTGGCCGATGTGTCGGGTATTCAGTTTCGTTTGCTGAACCGCTCGAAAGGTCCGGCGGTGCGCGGGCCGCGTAGCCAGATTGATCGGGCTTTGTACCGGACCGCGATGCAGGCCGAGCTCGAGGGAACGGCGAACCTGACCATTCTTGAATATGGGGTCGAAGATCTGATCGTCGAGGAGGATCGTGTTCAGGGTGTGATCACGCAGGACGGGACGCAGGTGCGGGCCGCGCGCGTGGTTCTGACGACGGGGACATTTTTGAACGGGATGATCCATATTGGCGATAAGCGCGTTCCCGCGGGGCGGGCTGGCGAGGCTCCGGCGCTTGGATTGTCGGACCGGCTTTATGCGCTGGGTCTGCCGCTTGGACGATTGAAGACGGGGACGCCGGCGCGGCTTGATGGCCGGACGATTGATTGGGACGGGATGGAGATGCAGGCGGCCGATCCGGTGCCCGAGCCCTTCTCCTTTATGACGGATCGGATCGAGGTGCCACAAATCTCGTGTGGGATGACATGGACGAATGCCGAGACCCATCGGATCATCGCGGAGAACATCGAGCGGTCGGCCGTTTATTCGGGGGCGATTGGCGGCAAGGGTCCGCGCTATTGTCCGTCGATCGAGGACAAGGTTCACCGCTTTGCGGATCGCGACCGACATCAGATCTTTCTGGAGCCGGAGGGGCTCGACGATCATACGATTTATCCGAACGGGATTTCGACCTCGCTTCCGGAGGAGGTTCAACAGGCATTTCTGAAAACCATTCCGGGGCTTGAGCGCGCGGAGATCCTTCAGGCGGGGTATGCGATTGAATATGATTATATTGATCCGCGCGCTTTGAAGCCGTCGCTCGAAGTGATGGCTCTGCCGGGGCTTTATCTGGCGGGTCAGATTAATGGGACGACGGGGTATGAGGAGGCGGCGGCGCAGGGCCTGGTGGCGGGTCTCAATGCGTCGCGGGAAGCGAATGATCTGGAAGCTGTGACGTTTGATCGGGCCGAGGCCTATATCGGGGTGATGATTGATGACCTTGTGACCAAGGGTGTGACGGAGCCGTACCGGATGTTTACATCGAGAGCGGAGTTCCGTCTGTCGCTGCGGGCGGACAATGCGGATCAACGGCTGACGCAGAAGGGTGTGGAAATTGGACTCGTGAACGGACGGCGCGCCCAAATGTTTCACGTGAAACATTCGCTGTTAACGAAGGCGCGGGATCAGCTCGCCGAATTGAGCATGACGCCGAACATTGCGAGCGGGCTCGGGTGGAATATCAATCAGGATGGACGGCGACGGACGGCGATGGAATATCTCGCTTATCCCGATATTGATTTTGCGAAACTGACCCAAGCCTGGCCGGAGCTTGAAGGCACGCCGGAGGTGATTGCGCGGCAGATGGAAATTGATGCGCAATATGCGGGCTTTCTGGAACGGCAGGCGGCGGACATTGCGGCGCTTCGGCGGGACGATGATTTGCGGCTTCCGGACGATCTCGATTATTCGCGTGTTGGGGGGCTCTCCAATGAAGTGCGCAGCCGGTTGGAGCATGTGCTGCCATCGACGCTTGGACAGGCCGGGCGGATTGAGGGTGTGACGCCCTCGGCGCTGACGGCGCTCTTGTCGCATGTGCGGCGGAAATCACCAGAGAAGAAAGCCGGACGCCGTGGAGACTGATGCTGACGGGTTTGGCCCGGACGAGATAAGTAAACAGATTGATGTTTCACGTGAAACATTTGAGCGGATTGGACGGGTGCTTGAGTGTCTGGATGAATGGCGGGGCCGGATGAACCTGATCGGGCCGTCCGAGCGCGCGCATATCTGGCGGCGGCATATCTTCGACAGTTTGCAACTCCTGCCCCTATTGCCACCCGATGCTGTGATTGTGGATCTTGGATCTGGCGGCGGGTTTCCGGCTTTACCTCTGGCGTGTGCGCTGCACGAGACGGGCGGGCATGTGACTCTGGTCGAGACGGTTGGCAAGAAGGCGCGGTTCCTGATGGCGGCGGCCCAAGCGGCGGGGCTTGATGCGACGGTGCGACAAGGACGGGCGGAGAATGTTGGTGATATTGAAGCGGGATTTGTGACGGCGCGGGCGCTGGCTCCCCTGCCGAAACTGCTTGAGCTTGCCTCGCCCTGGCTGTTGCGCGGGGGCATCGGTCTGTTTCACAAAGGCGAACAATGGAAAGAAGAATTGACGGCGGCCTCCACAAAGTGGACATTCGCTTCACAAGCGATTCCTGATATCAGCGGTCGGGCGGGAGTCATTCTGAAAATGGCGGAGGTTTCACGTGAGCAATCACCAGACTAGAATTATTGCAGTGGCGAACCAGAAAGGCGGTGTCGGTAAAACCACGACGTCGATCAATCTGGCGACGGCGCTGGCCGCGGTGGGGCGGAAAGTCCTTGTTATAGACTTTGATGCGCAGGGTAATGCCTCGACGGGTTTGGGGATTACCCGACCCGAACGGCGGCTGACCTCCTATGATCTGGTCGTAGATGATGTGCCTTTGGAAGAGGCGGTTCTGGGGACGATTGTGCCGCGGCTTGATATTGTGCCCGGGGATGAAAACCTGTCTGGTGTCGAGACGGAGCTTGCGTCTGATCCGCACCGGTCATACCGCTTGCGTCGGGCGATCCGGTCCTATCTCGAGCGGCCTGGTCATACCGAGTATGACTTTGTGATGATCGACTGTCCGCCCTCTTTGTCGGCGTTGACGCTCAATGCGATGACGGCGGCGGATGCTTTGCTTGTGCCGTTGCAGTGCGAGTTCCTGGCGCTTGAGGGGTTGAGCCAATTGCTGCGGACGATTGAAGTTGTGCGGACGGGGCTAAACCCTGATCTCGAAATTCAGGGTGTGGTGCTGACCATGTATGATCGGCGGAACAATTTGTCCGATCAGGTGGCCGAAGAGGTGCGCGAATTTTTTGGCACCAAGGTTTATAATACGGTGATCCCGCGCAATGTCCGGCTGTCTGAAGCGCCGAGTTTTGGCAAGCCGGCCCTACTCTATGATTATCGGTGTTCGGGCAGCGAGGCGTATATTCGGCTGGCCGCGGAAGTGTTGCAGAGAGAACGTCAGCTAGGGGCTGTTTCATGATGAATGATCCAAAAGGTCGTCCGAGATTGGGCAAGGGTCTGTCGGCCCTGATGGGTGAGGTTGAGGGCGCGAAGCCGGTTGTGCGCGAGACGCCTGAGGGAGCCGAGCCCGCGGCGGGTGTGGCCGAGGTGCCGATCAATCGCATTCAGGCGAACCCTGCCCAGCCGCGTCGACATTTTGATGAAGAGAAGCTCAATGAGCTCGCCGACTCTCTGAAAGCCAAGGGCGTGTTGCAGGCGATTCTTGTGCGGCCGGACCCCAAGGATTCGCAGCGCTATCAGATTATTGCCGGTGAGCGGCGCTGGCGGGCGGCGAAGATTGCGGGGCTGGAACGCATTCCGGTGATTGTGCGCGATGTTGATGAGCTGGAGCTTCTGGAAGTTGGCATCATCGAGAATGTCCAGCGGGCCGATCTGAACCCGATTGAAGAGGCCGAGGCCTATGGCGCGCTGATGAAACGGTTTGGCCGGACGCAGGAAAGTCTGGCTGCGAGTGTCGGCAAGTCGCGGGTGCATATTACGAATACGCTCCGTCTACTGAACTTATCGGAAACGGCGCGAGAACATTTACGCGCTGGGCGCTTGACGGCGGGTGCAGCGCGGGCGGCGATGGGGGGCGAAGATCCGGACCTGTTGATCGAGCAGGCGGTGGCGAAGAAGCTCAGCGTGCGCGATGTTGAAGCGTTGGCGAGATTGTCGCGGGGGGCGGTGCCGCCGGTCAGTGGTGGCGGGTCAGAGGGCTCGGCGAAACCGAAGCTAAAAGATGTTGATACCGAAGCGCTTGAAGCCGACTTGACGCGCACGCTCGGGCTGATGGTGGATATTCGGCACAAGGATGCGGGCGGCGGTGAGTTGCGGATCAAGTATCGTGATCTCGAGCAGCTTGACGATGTGTGTCGGCGGCTGACGGCCAAGCGTGGCGAGCGGGGTTAGCTGGGTTCAGCTTTTGGCTTTTGCGGCGACGTTGGTGAGGTCGGCGATGAGTTTGCGCAGGACGGGGGCGGCGAGGTGTCCGGCGGTGCGGGCGGCTTCTTCGGCGGCGTAAATCCGCTCGATTAGGCGCGCGAGGCGTTTAGGCGACCAGAGCGAGAGGCGCGCGCGGAAGGCGGGCCAAGCCTGTTTGAAGACGGGTGGTTTCAATTTCATACCCACCTCGCCTCCGCTGGCTGACAAATTGTGCGCCATCAACATGCGCATGGCTTCGCGTTGCAGCGCGCGCAGGACAGAGATTGGCGAGGTGCCGACTGTGGTCAATTTGTCGAGCGTGGTCAGTGCGCCGCGTGTGTCGCCCGACAGGGTTGCGCTGACCAATTCGTGCAAGCCGTGATCGCCTTCGGTTGTGGTGAGGGCGCGGATGTCGGTGTTGGTGATGGGGCGGCCGAGGCCGAGGCCGAACAGGGCAAGTTTCTCGATTTCGGAATTGGCCATGCCGCGCGCGCCGGGCAGATCGGCGGCGAACAGGGCGAGCGCTTCGTCTTCGATCTCGACTTTGTCGGCGGCCAGACGGGTGCGGGTGAGGGCGAGGACATCGGCGGTTTCGTCGTCGAAGAAATGTAGCGCGGCGGCGTGTTTGGCGGTCTCGATCTGGGTGCGCAGCTTGGAGCGTTTGGCGAGGGTGCCCGCGGTGATGACGAGTTTTGCGGCGAAGCGGTCTGGCGCGGTCTCGCCAAGGGTGATGGCTTCGAGCAGGATTTTTGCGATTTTGTCGCCGGAAGTCTGTACACGGATGATACGGTTATAGCCCAGTAGCGAGACCGCTTCGAGGCCATCAAATAGGAGGGCGGGGTCTTTGCGGATCTCGTCATCGCTCAGGCGGATGATTTCTGTGTCGGGGTCACCTTTGACGAAACTTCTACACAGGGCCGCGGCCTGATCGGAGACGAGGCCTTCATCGGAGCCGAAGAGGAGGCAGGCCCAGATTTTCGCATCGGGTTTTGCGCAGAACTTGCCGGCCTGTGCGCCTGCGAATTTCATTCTGCGTTGGCAAGCTGTAGGCGGATATCATCGGCGATGCGCTGGGCAAGCTGGGTGACGGCGCGGTCGGAGGCGCTGGTCTGGGCGGCGATGTCGCCAAAGGCAGAGATGGGGACGTTAAAGCTTGATTCGGCGGTGGCCGAGCCTCTGATGGCGTCGGTGCCGGTGTCGAGGACATAGTCACCTTTGACCGTGATGTCGGTGCGGGCGGCGGCTTCGTCAGGCCGGATGGCGAGGCGGCGGAGCGTTTCGTCGAGCCTTATGGTTAGTGTGCCGGTGTCGACGCCGGTGAGCCCGGGAGCGAGTTCGCGCAGGAGGGCTTTGCGCAAGGTGTGACCGGAGCGGCCCTCGATTTGCGGGATGACAATCGAGCTGACGCCATTGCTTGCGCCAAGGCCAGCGGAGGAATGGACCGGCTGGAAACCGCATGCGGCGAGGGCGAGCAGCGCAAGGAGGGCGGTGAGCGGGGCGAAACGTGAAAGCATCATATAACGATATTGACGATCCGGCGGGGAACGACAATGATTTTCTTCACCGGCTTGTCGCCGAGTTGTGCTTTGACGGCGTCCTGGGCGAGGGCGAGGGCTTCGATCTCGTCTTTGGGCATGTCGGGAGCGACAGTGAGTTCGGCGCGCTTTTTGCCGTTGACCTGAACCGGCATGGTGACCTCGTTTTCCTTGAGCAGATCCGCGTCTACGGTTGGCCATTTTGTAACCGAAACGAGGCCCGCCCCGCCAATCGCTTGCCAGCAGCTTTCGGCGAGATGGGGCATGAAGGGGGTCAGGCAACGGGCCAGCATAGACGCGCCTTCGAGACGGGCGGCGTGCAGCTCCGCTCCGCCGGCTTCAGCCTTTTTCAATACGCCGACCCATTCATGGATGGTGGCGACGGCGGAATTGAAGCGGAACTCTTCGATGGCTTTGTCGATGGTGGCGGTGGCTTTGTGGCTGGTGCGGCGCAGGTCGGTGGCGGGTTTTGTGTCCGAGGGGGCGGCGTCGCGCGGGGTGTCTTTGAGGTTGTGGAAGACGGCCCAAACACGTTGGACGAAACGGGCGGCGCCTTCGGCTCCGGCCTGGGTCCATTCGACATCGCGCTCGGGCGGGCTGTCGGAGAGGACGAACCAGCGGGCGACATCTGCGCCGAATTGCTCGATGATGGCGGTGGGGTCGACCGTATTCTTTTTCGACTTGGACATTTTTTCGATGGCGCCGCGTGTGACGGGTTTGCCGGTTTCGATGTGGAAGAGGTCGCCGTCTTTGGTCTCGACTTCGTCAGGGGAGAGCCATTTGTCATCTTCGGACCTATAGGTCTCGTGGGTGATCATGCCTTGCGTGAAGAGGCCGGCAAAGGGTTCGCCGCTTGGCAGGTCGAGGATGCCGGCGTCGCGCATGGCCCGCGAAAAGAAGCGGGCATAGAGCAAGTGGAGGATCGCATGTTCGACGCCGCCGACATATTGATCGACGGGCATCCAGTAGGCGGCCTCTTCGGGGTCATTGTTTACGCCTGCGGCAAAGCGGGCATAGTACCATGAGCTGTCTACGAATGTGTCGAGCGTGTCGGTTTCGCGCTGTGCCTCGCCGCCG
>CALLCD010000216.1 GCA_938049795.1 uncultured Hyphomonadaceae bacterium
GTTGGCCATAACTTCAATCCAAGCAACTCTCCTAAACTTGGATATATCGGATTTTCTTTGCTCACCTTGGCATTGTCTGTATCTCTATCACTCAAAGTCCTAAGTTCAATTTTTGATAAACAGAGCGATCAAACCTAGCCCGAAGCTTGCTATGCTGGAACAGTCTCATTTTGGGAGTCGCTTTTGCAAACCGTATCCATATCCATCACAAAGGTCTCCTTGCACAATGACGTCCAATGACAAGCCGCAGCGACATCAAGCATTATGGACGCCGGCCGAAGAGTCCCTACTCTATGATCAAACTGTGGCGGGCGTAGACGCGGACCTTATTCAAGACGCTCATAGGCGCACACGCTATTCTATCATCAAGCGACAAAAGAAGCTGGGATTGCGCGATGAGAGATCAGCCCTTGCCGCCCCCTTCGTCAGCATTGATGATCTTCCGTTCACTTACGTCCCCCGCTGGCTACGTAGCCCTTTGGAGCTGCCGACGGCGAACGGGCCCGATTCTGACGGGCACCGCCGGAGAAAGAAGATGAAGGACAAGTCCGAGGCCCTGCTAAGTGCGGTCTTGAATAATGCGGTTTGGCCAGATGCAGATGCCGCGACCCGGGACGATTTATTTCCAACCACGGCATGCCGGACCGTGCGTGGAGAAAAATCCTTCTTTAGTGAAAAGTTACAGCGTCAGGTCATGTGTGAGAGTATCGCTGAGCGGACCGTTCTAACGGCGCTGGAGCGGCATCCTCTGGTCACATCGTATACAGAGCAACCTCTTGCCATCCCGTATCAATTTCGAGGGCAGAGGAAATTATACTATCCGGACATCTTTGCTCAAATAGGATCTGTCAGGATTGTCATCGAAGTTAAGGGCTTTAACTCACTCGCCGCATACACAACGCTTATCAAAGGGCGGGCAGCGATCAACCATTTGTCCGGTCATGGCATCGGTTATGCCTTAAGTGACTATAAGGGCGTAGGGTTGAGGCATATTCTCAGAACACAAATTGACGCTGAGATCGAAGAGACTTTACTGGCGCTTCTTGATCAATACGAGGTCTTGCAGGGCGATGATTTTGCCGAGCATTTTCATATTGAACCCGATTTCAAATGGCAATTGCAAGCCATTGCCCTCAAACATCATTTGCACATGAAACACGACATGCAAATGAAGACGGCACGCTTCGAAGTTAGAAGGCTTTCTGATCAAGAGGATCGGTCAGTTTTCGTCTCGAAATTATGTCCGCATGCGTCTAATACTGTTAATCGAACAGGCGTTTCGTTTTGATCACATAGGTGACGGGTCTCTTTTTCTTTTCGATAATTCCCTGCTCCACGAGGCGGTTTAGCCATGCTTTAGCCTGAGCGTTGGTGATGTCCAGAGCGTCGGCAATTTCAGAGTCTTTCATTGGGTCTGCCAATAGGTCTTCAATCGCGGTTCGGGCGGCCAGAAACAGAGCTTCACCAGGTGTTTGGTTGTCTTGCTGGAGATTGTCGGGGGGCGATGTCGGGGTCTGAGGAACCAGTGTGTCAGAACACGGCTCCCGCTTGGGTGCGCGTTGCTGCGCGGGTGGCGGCGCCTGACTGTCAATCGCCGGAGCGGGCTCTTGATCGCCGAACAAAGAGGGGTCGAACTGTGAGGGTAAACGCTCTGCGGCATCTAATAGGTCCTGCAACTGCTCTGCGTTCTTCGGGGTCGGCCAGTCTAAAGCCCCTTTATCGCGCAACCCATCGAGCCCCGGAGATGGCTGCCCCGTGCTTCTGACATAGACAGGAACGAATTTCAGTTTTTCGAGTTGCTCAACCGCCCCTGTCCACGTGCCACCTTTGCCTCGATCCGAACTCACAACGAGTGATGCATCTGCAAGAGCATATATCAACTTGTTGCGCTGCATGGCTTGGCCAACATTAAAGCCCACATTGGGATCGTAGGGTGACACCAGCAGCAATTGTTCATCAAGGATCTTATTTCGATGTTCTCGGTTCATGACCTGTCTTTCCAGACTATCGGCCAATACGCCGCAGACCTGACCTCCTGCATCCAAGGCGCCCGTCATTGCGGCTTGATCAATTCCCTTCGCGCCCCCGGAGACGATCACTCTTGCGCTGTTGGCGGTCAGCCGGCCAATATTCTGGGTATAGTCGATCAGCGCCTCTTCAACATGACGGGAGCCCACAACCGCCAAGCCTCCGCGCTCGAGCAAATCAATCTCGCCGCAGCCATATAGTATAGCCGGCGCGCGCGCCCGCAACCGCGCCTTAAGACGCTGCGGATAATGACTGTCGCCACGGCCAACAACCCAAATCGCGCGTGCCTTCCAAGCCTCTACAGCTTGGCTCAACTGAAAGCCGCGCCCCAGCAACCGTTTGAGACGGTCCGTCTCGATAAGGCCTTTGCAAGCCTGAAGGCAGTCCTCGGATTTTGCATTGACGAGGTCAGCTGGCTCATAATTTGTCTCATGCAAACGGATGGCGAGACGCTTATACTCGCCAGGGCTTAGCCGCTGTGCCTTTTGGGTGCGGGGCCCAACAATCAATGGCGCGGTCAGAAGCAGGACGGCTTGTGTGTTTGGCGATAAATCCGACATCAGTCCTCGTATCCCATCATTGAAAGCGCCATAGGCCAAACCTCGCCGCACCCCTTTGCCCTTAGCAGCCAAGCCGCCGTCGTAAATGTCCAACGGGAATCAACCATATCATCAATCAAAAGCACAGGGCCATGCCGCATTGCCACATCATCCAGTTTCATCGAGCCATCAATATTGCCGGCCTGGTGCGCCGAGTTCGCCATTGTCTTTTGTTCAGGCCGGTCGTCCGTCTTCATCAAGACCGGGTGGAATGGCAGCCCTAAGGATTGAGCGACACGCGCGGCAAAGTCCGGAACGAGGTTCGGGTGTCTCAACGAAGGCACACAGGTGACCCATTCGGGGCTAGGTTGCGGGTTCCATTCCTGGAACATCTGTGCGCAGGCGGATACCAGTTGATCGGAAAACCAACCATCGTGATATTTGCCACAGCGAACCAGTTTGCCCCAACCGGCATCACCCCAAACACATAGGGCCCTGCCCTGTTCGGCTCTATGCTCTTCTTCAATTTTTCCACTGAGATCATAGATCGGCAGCCGTCCTTTGGGCCAGTATTTGCGCGCATCAAATGGCAAGGATGTTCGGCGCAGGAATTCCGTTGCCGCATTGACCAGTTCATCACAGGCCTTTGTCGGGAGCGGTTGAAGCTTTGGCACCTGCACGGCAGCCGGATCACCATCGAGTGCACCGACGAGAAACCTCATATGTTGGCCAAATGGTAGATCCACATAGGCAAGCATTTGCTCTTTTTCAGATTCTCGCTGGCCAGTTAAGCGCTCGGCCCGCTGCCAGAATCCATCCCCCAATTCTGCGGCCGTCAGCTGCCACTTCGCGCCTTCTTTGCCAATCGGGGCGGGAGATTCCAACGACAGTAAGTCAATAACTTTCTTGATCTGCCCTCTGCCAAGGTTGACCTTACTCTCTATCTCTGGCGCCGATAGTCCATCAGGCGTCTCCCGCAGAGCCTTAAGAACGCTGTCAACATCGTGTCTGCTGGGGAAAGCCGTTTTGATGAACCAATCGAGGATTTGTTCATCCTCTTGCCCACTCAGGAGAATGCCTCTGGCTGCGTCCAAGGCGCGGCCCGCCCGCCCGACTTGCTGATAATACGCAATAACCGAGCCTGGCATCTGGTAATGGATGACGAATGCAAGGTCCGGCTTGTCAAAGCCCATCCCCAAGGCAGACGTGGCGATCAGTGCTTTGACTTCATTGTCCAGCAGTGCCTGCTCCAAGCCTTCGCGCCGCTCACCCGTTTCGCCCGTATAGGCTTCGACGTTGCACCCGCGCGACTGTAGCCATCTTGCAAGTTGGTTCGCATCCCGCCTCGTCAGCGCATAGATGATGCCATGTCCTTCCAGCGTTTCAAGTTGTTCCGCAATCCAGGCCATGCGTTCAGCTTGCGTGGATAGTTTTATGGCTTGTAGTGTGAGAGCCGGGCGGTTTAAGTCCCCGCGTTGCGCATGGTCGAGATCAAGAACCGTTTGCAGATCTGACATAACTCGGTCGTTCGCTGTCGCCGTCGTCGCCAAGACCCGAAGATTTGGAGGGAGATTGCCGATCATCCGTTCCAACAGCCGATAGTGCGGCCGGAAATCATGGCCCCAATCGGAGATACAGTGCGCTTCATCCACGACCAGGAGACTGATCTGTGATGCAACAGCGGCAAGCACCTCCGCTCGGAAATGCGCATTTGCAAGCCGCTCGGGCGAGATCAGCAAAATGTCGATCTCTCCGTTGGACAGCTTCATTTCGATGTCATCCCAATCCTCGGTATTGGTAGAATTTATCGTTGCCGCACGAACGCCCATCCGCTCCGCCGCTGCAACCTGGTTCCGCATCAAAGCAAGAAGTGGTGACACCAGAATAGCTGGTCCCGCCCCCGCTTCACGAAGCATCTTTGTCGCTATAAAGTATACAAAACTCTTCCCCCACCCCGTCTTCTGCACCACCAGCGAACGTCCATGCCCTTCAATGATATGGCGGATCGCTTCTTCCTGACCCTCACGGAACGTCGCGCCAGCATGCCCAGACCCTATACGAAGCAACTCAAGTGCCCGGCTTGCATTATACGTCATGACGCTCCCTTTTTTGTTGGGCCAGCACTCATTGCAAATTCAGTGATCGCACAAAAATATCGCTCTTTCATATTGAAAGCTTGATACACTTTAGATTGATGATTTGATCTGTCTACTCTGTTCTGCCAAGACCGCAGACAGGCTTTGCGCAAGGGTTGTGCGCATCAAAATTGATGGAGTAGGCGCATTTCGTCAAGGTACGTACCATGTCGAGAGGATGTTTTAGTCCGTATGCCGCTTACACTTGTCCATAGATATGCCCGCGAATTGGCGGCCCCTGCCCTCGCTGAGCCAAGCAATCCAGCCTAGGGACACCAGTGAGGTTCAACTCATTTTATGGCGGACAGTTCGGTGATGACCCTAGCTCGTCGAGAGGACGTCATCGAAATACTTTTTAAGCAACCGATCTGCCGATTTTGCAGGAACCTCGGTATAGACTTTGTGTATGGCCACCAAAATTTCATGCTTACAGACGCGCGACCAACTCCTCTGAGGCAACGATCGAATTGGCCGCCTTGACAATCTCCAGCCCCGCTCGCACCGCCTGTTCAGTTGAATGCTCAAACGCTTTTGGGTAGCCGAAATAGGCCAAAACCCCATCACCGAGATATTTGCCAATATAGCCCTCATGATCAAAGATGATGCTCGATAGGGCTTGGTAATAGGTTCTGAGGATATTGTGCCAATGCTCCGGATCCAGGCCAGCCGAAATTGCCGTCGAACCGATAATGTCCGTGAACATAACTGTCAGATATCGAAGTTCACCATCATCGCCCGAGGCCCCCAGTGTGTTCGCTCGCAATTGCTGCCCACAGGAGTTGCAGAACCTCGCCCCTGACGGGTTTACAGACGCGCAAGCAAAACACTTCACCGGATATCGCTCCCTCGCAAACACATTAGATCGGCCCGAACCTGACTGGCAAGGGGACACACCGCCCTACACGCGGCGGGTTTGCTGACCCTGACCCTTGCGCGTGGCAGACCGAAACATCTGACGAGGGTCTCTGTCCGAAACAGCATCCAACAGCCGCCCTGTGATGATGGTCACAGATCTTGTTCCGCTTTTTGATATTTTGGTATTTGAGGGGGAATGTGGGGCACATTTGACGATGTGTCCCATACCTTGAAGTACGACCATGCTGGATGGGCTTCTCCCAGTCATCCAGCATGGTTTGCTGAAGACATATTGGGATCAGTTGGACTTTACGATTTCGGGCTTTCATGCTTTCTGACGTTTCAGGAGGACACATGGAAGTAGAAGAAAATGTGTGGGCAGGTCTGACGCAATGGACCGGGCAAAACGATAAGCTTTTCGCAGACATGCAAGCAGCCGGAATCGAGCGCACCGTTCCTGCCGGACATATATTGATGGTCGAAGGAGAAACGCCACAATCTGTTTTCCTGATCCTGTCAGGAAGCGTCTCTGTGATCGTGTATTCGGCCAATGGTCATCAGGTCCACTTAAGCACGCTGAAATCGGGCGACTGGGTGGGCGAAATGGCCGTACTGACCGGAGGCGAACGCACCGCCTATGCCGTTGCCTCCGAAGCGGTTCGGATGGTTGCGTTCAAACCGAGATTTTTCCTCGAAACTATGGAGCAAAACGGAGACTTCGCGACCCGGATCGCCCAGCTTCTCAGCAATAGGGTTGCAGAAACCTCGCGGCGCATGTTCGAGTTTGCTGCGTTTTCGTCATATGGCCGGATCTATGCCGAAGTTATTCGCCGGTCAAAACCGGGCGCGGATACCGAAGAAAGGCATGTCTCTCCAGCGCCTACGATCACCGAATTGGCAACGCATCTGTCGGTTGCACGAGAAACAGTCTCACGAGCGATTGGCCGTCTGGAGCGTATGCATCTTCTTGCCCGCGAACCCAAACACTGGCGTGTTCTCGCGCCTAGCCAACTTGCCAACCTGATCAACTGAACCGCAATCAAACCCGGTGACGGGCTTATGCATACTGCATCAGCAGCTTGATCAGAGCCGCCTGATTGGTTGCGCCCGTTTTCCGGTATATTGATTTGAGGACATTGCGTGCCGTGCCCGTGGCGATGTCACACTTGCACGCCGCCATAGCGACGGACGTGCATTCGGTGAAGGCGCGTGCAAACCGCACTTCCGAAGGCGTTAACCCGAACGCCGTGGCAATATTGCATTCAAAACCTGAGGCGATCGTGGCATTTTCAACAAAGACTCGGAGGATGACCCTTGGCTGCTTTGGCCCCAATAACCTTCTGTCTGGACACCGGCTTACGGGAAATGGATCAATCTGGACAATCATTGTGGTGTTGTGACCTTGCACTTTGACAATCCTTGGCCCGGCTGGTTTCAACTCATCCCGCCTCTCTGGACAGATACCGGCCTTGATGGCATTTCGCAGCTCGGCGTCACTTCTCCCGCCATTAAGCCGAATGCGGCCATTTTGATGAACAAGACAATCATTTTGAGCGATGATTGTCTTGAGACAGTCGTCCAGATGAATGACGCTGCCATCTGCATCTAACACGGCAACCCCACATCTTGCCCTGCCCCGCGCGCATGCCACGGCGTGTGCGATCTCCGCCTCCTCGCGCATGGAGTGTTCCAGAATAAAGGACTGACGGAGGTGGGGCGTCAGATGCTGCAACGTTCTTACGTCATCCTCATTGAAGTCGGCTCGGTGTAGATGTCTGTAAAACACAATATGTGCGTTCGGTGTCTGGCGATCATCGGTGCCGCTAAGACAGGCAAAAAGCGCTGTGGGGGCACCGATCACCTTTTGCCAGTCATTGTAGAACTCGGAGCCTTCGAAAGAGGCCGTATCGACCCATTCGTGCAATGTCGCAATATATCCGGATCGGTATTTGCGTTTGCGCGTCAGTTCAATCAGCAGGGGGTCCTTGTGATGGTAGTCGGCGGCATATTTCTGCATATGATTGCCGCAGCAATCGCTACCATAATACGAGATGATGGCAGCGGTTTCGAGGGGCTGATCTTGCCCGATATGGGTCCGGGACCAAGATGTGAACAGAACCGCCACTTGCGCATCCAGAAGCCCGCACAAAGCACGCAGAATGTCGGGCCATCTGGTTCTTGACTCAATATCACCGTAGATATGCGTGATCGTGTCCAGAACTTCCCTCTTCACGCTGTCCTTCGTTCCATGCACTGCGTTTCCTCCTCCTGCGCGCACTCGAGATCAGATCGAGCAACTTCAACTGATCGAGAATAGGTCCCGGGAACCGTTGCGGGCTCACCCTCCGAACGGCACATCCCGACTTGCTGGAGCACCAGACAAATCGTAGCCTTACTCAAAGGATACCCGCATCTATGTCTGTGACATTCATCACAGCACTATACGGTTTGGGCCCACCGAACTTGATGGACACTCAATCCCTGTCGCTGTTTCGTTAACGATCTTCGGTTTGCTGGTTCGAGCACTTGCAAAATTTTGCGCTCCATCAATAGTCCAATTGGGCCTGCATCTCCTGCTCATTCACTGTTTGGATTGATTTATGGAGACGAACTTCTGTGAGGGAAATGCAATGAAACGAAACGAACCCGAAAAAGCCCTACATAACCACTTGAAAAAGCATGGATAAATATTTTCGCCCTCCACCTTCAGATGCTCCAGTCTTCGATGAATTGTTCGCTCGTATTTGGACTCTCGGGCTTGGACAAGTGCTCGACAAGCATGGAGATTCACAACCTTGGACCGCCGCCAAACTTGAGGAAGCGCTGGGCTTGCAGGGGTACACGATCAATCAGCGCACAATTGAATACTGGAAAGCAGGCACCACCCTTCCGGGCGGCAAAAATATTCGTGCGCTCGCCCGCATCATATCAGAGCCGGCTGATTATGATGCATGGCTCATGGCGCTTATCCAAAGCGTCCAACGGCAAAAGAAAATGGGGACACAGGAAAAAGACGCCGAACACGTATCGCCGCCATCTGACATCGAAGGGCCAAATGAGGTCCAGTCGAAACTTACCAAGGGCAAATTGGCCAAAATGGCTGCGATCGGTTTCTTGGCTGTGCCCTTGATATCTGCAGGCCTCTATCTCGCCATGCAGCCACAAATCACCAAGCTCAAGATTTGCGATGGTGCCCATTTTTCGGTCGATACGCTGACGTGCGATCACCATATGGAGATGCTCCCGAAGGGCATCAAAAAGATATATGTGAGCTTTGGCTTCCGAAACGTCCCACGCGGGGAAGTGTTCCACCGGATCTGGTTTTATGACGGGATGCAATTTCTGACAAAGGAAAGTCGATACATCGAACCGTGGGAAGGTTGGACCTGGATCGGAAATCAGGACCCTGAAGCCCCAACGGCAAACCCCATGACCTCAGGCGAATACACCCTACAAGTTCGCGTCCGCGACACGATCGAAGTTGCAAGTTTTACCATTGAGTGACTGCCACAACCCAAACGGGCAAAAAGCGACGTGTCTGGCAAATCAAAAGATTGCTGAATAGCAGCCTAGTCGTATGGTTGGGCATCTGGGCGATTGGTGTGGGTGCGTCGTTTTCTGCGAACTTTATCCTCAATAAATATTGGGTTTTCAAATAGCCATCACTTATGGATTGCGTGGACGCGGGAAGTTTCGTAAGGGGTGTTCGGGGCGTGGCCATAGAGGGACCGCGCGCTGTCCTCCCGTGAATTTATAAGAGACCAAAGATTGCTATGAAGACTCTTCTCCGCGCCAGCGCGTCCGCGCTTAGCGTCAGCCTTTTGCTGTCGATGATACCTGCTTCCGCGCAGGAGACCGTACCCACCCAAACCCCCGATGACGGTGCCGAGCGCACGCTGGACCGCGTCGTGATCACCGGCTCGCTTATCCGCCGGCAATCGCAAGCCGATCTCGCCTCCCCGCTTGATACGGTGACCAATCTTGATCTTGAAAATATCGGCGCGCAGAACCTTGCCGACCTGACCCAGACGCTGACCATCAATACCGGCGCGCAGAATAATCCGGATGCGTTTACCCAAGGCGGCACGACCGGCACATCGAACATCAATCTGCGCGGGCTGGGCGTTGGCTCGACGCTGGTTCTGCTCAATGGCAGACGGCAGACGCTTTCGGCCGCGCCAACCAATGACGGCATCAATTTTGTCGACACAGCCTCGCTTGTGCCTCTGATTGCGGTGCAGCGCGTCGAGATATTGAAAGACGGCGCGTCCACGCTTTATGGCTCAGACGCGGTGGCCGGTGTGGCGAACTTTATCACGCGCGAAGACTATGACGGCGTGCTGGTATCTGGCGACTATTCGAACCATTTGAGCCAGGGCGAGTATGAAGAGTTCAACATTCAGGGCCTTGTCGGCAAGACGTTTGGCGATCTGTCTTTGCTCGCTGCGGTGAGCTATCTTGACCGGACGGCGCTGGATACGACCGAACGCCGCCTGTCGCGGACACCGAACATCGTCAATGGCGTGACGCTTCAACCGGGGGATGACACGTCCAATCTGGGCAATCCGGGCGCGTTTTTTGGTGTGCCGGGCTTTCCCGCCAGCGCGCCGGTCATTGATCCGGGCTGTCTGGCGGCGGGCGGTGTGCCGAATATTATCTCTGCGACGCCGGCCGGTGTGCCCGATGTCGGTCTTTGCGGGTTTGACTTTGGCGGCTTTTTCAATCTCGTGCCAGACGAACAGCGGCTAAGCATTTTCACCTCGGCCAAGTTCGAGCTCAACGCCAACACCACGCTGCGGGCAGAGTTTGGCTATGCCGACAATGACTCCACACGCGGCAACTCACCCACCTTCCCCTTCTTGCAAACCGGCGTTTCGGTTGTGCCTGACTTCAATCCAAACAATATTTTCGGGGCAAATGTCGTCTTCTTTGGCCGCGCGAGCGGTGTTGACGGGGAGATTTCACCAGCGACCAATAACAGCGAAACATGGCGCTTTTCGACCACCCTCGACGGCAGCTTCGAAACAGATGTCCTGCGCAATGGGAATTACACGCTCAGCCTTACCCATGCCGAGAATGACTTTGTCAATCGCACTGAAGACACGGTGACCGACAGGTTCGCATGTGCCTTGCGCGGCTTTGACGCCGTGCCCGCGTTCAATGCGGCGACCGGGCTTGATTGCACCGCAAATAATCCGTTCCTGACGGCCAATGGCGCGAGCATTCCTGCCAATGGGACATTCTTCAACCCCTTCGCCAGCGCCATCGGAACCGGCCAAAACGCGGCCCTGATTGATTATGTGGTCGAGACTTTGCAAGCCAATCGTGCGGCGGAGTTAACCGTTGTCGAGGGCGTCATCGGCGGAGATGTTTTCGACTTGCCTGCGGGTCCACTGAGCATTGCCATCGGCGCGCAGTATCGCAATCAGGATATTTCAGCGACATTTGACGAGATTGGCCAGAATGACGGATTTGCCTTCCTGATTGGCGAGCAGGCCTTTACTGGCGGACAATCCGTATACGCTCTTTTTGGTGAGGCCGCGATCCCGCTGACAGACTGGGCCGATTTGCAAGTGGCCGTCCGGTTTGAAGATTATGGCGGCAGCATCGGATCGACCGTGGACCCGAAAGTGGCGCTCTTGCTGCGTCCGACCGATCAGATATCCTTACGCGGATCATTCTCGACATCTTTCCGCGCGCCATCGACCTTCCAGACCCAAGGCCAATCGACGACATTGCAGCAAGTGGCTGATCCGGTGGTGGGCGGCAATGCCTTTGTCGCGGTACGGGCGGTTGGCAATGCTAATCTTGCGCCAGAAGATTCCATCGCCTTCAATATTGGCGGGACTTGGGAGCCGCTTGAGGGGCTGCAGTTCAATGTCGATTACTTCAATTTCGACTTCTCCGACGCGATCATCCAGACCGCACCCCAAGCCATCGTCAATGCCGACCCGAACGGACCGGCGGTTGTTCGCAGTCCGGCTGGCACGATTATTCAGGTCAATAATAGTTTCGTAAATGCCGCCTCGATTGAAACCTCCGGCATAGACTTTTCGGTCCGCTGGGCGCTTGATACCGCGTTCGGCACGTTCACGCCGAGCTTTATCGGAACTTATGTGCTCGACTATGATCTTGATGATCCGCTTGCGGGCAATGTCAGCGGCGCGGGAAATCGCAACTTTACGAATTTCGGCTCCCCTACCCCGGAACTGCGCTTTAATGCGGGGCTTGAATACAGCTATGGCCCGCACAGCCTCAACCTGTTTGGCCGGTATATTGATAGCTATACGGACGACCAAAACGATCTACCCATTGATGAGGATTTCCGGCTTGATGTCCAGTATGGGGTCAGCCTGAACGAGTTCATCAATCGCGAACAGGCTGCGCGTTTTACGGTTGGTGTGCGCAATGCGTTCGGCGCGCGTCCACCGAGCGTGAACACAAATGGCGGATTT
>CALLCD010000217.1 GCA_938049795.1 uncultured Hyphomonadaceae bacterium
GTAGCTGTGTCGGCGGCAAGTTCGAGCCGGTGACCGTTCGGATCAAAGAAATAGATTGATTTGAAAATACCGTGATTGGTTGGGCCGAGGACTTCGATGCCGAGGCCTTCGAGATGGGCTTTCGCTTCATGCAATTTCTCAAGGCTCGGCACGCGCATGGCAATGTGCTGGACCCAGATTGGCGTGTTCTCGTCGCGGCCCATATCGGGCTGTTCGGGCAGTTCGAAAAAGGCGAGCACATTGCCGTTTCCGGCGTCGAGGAAGATGTGCATGTAAGGGTCATAAGCGCCGGTCGAGGGCACATGGTCTTCGGCGATGGCGAGCTGGAAATCCATGCCGAGCGCGCTTTGGTAAAACGCGACGGTTTCCTTGGCGTCCTTGCAGCGATAGGCGACGTGGTGGAAGCCATGTGTAATCGGGGATGGGGTCATGTCGCGTCTCCTGCGTGTTTGCCGGGCGTCCAGCCTTTGCTGGCAATGGTCTCTTCGGCCACTTTGATCGCATGGTCTTCAAGATCGGTTGCCATTGTGTCATTCCAGCGATTGAGATAGCCGAACAGCGCGACGCTGGCGACGATCTCGACAATTTCGGCCTCGTCAAAATATTTGCGCGCTTCGGCAAAGCTTGCCGCATCCGCCTCGTTTGGCAGCACGGCGCCTTTGAAGGCGAGCGTGAGGGCGGCGCGTTCGGCATCGCTAAACAGCGGGCTGGTCTCCCATTCCCACACGGCGGCGATTTTCTCGGCCGAGGCGGAATAGATTTGCGACAGGTTTGCCATATGTGCCTGACAATACTGGCACCCGGACGCCTGACTTGCGATCAGGCTGACCAGCATTTTGAGCTCTTCGCTGACGGTCCCCTCATAGAGCACAGCCTGGTTTAGCGCCATAAAGGCTTTCGAAATGGCCGGCCGGCGCTGCATGGTCAGAATGGAGTTCGGGACAAAGCCGCGCGTGCGCTCATAATGCTCGAAGGTCGGGGTCAGCTCTGGCGTCGCCGTTTTTGGCAGGGGTTTGATATGGGCCATTAGGTGTCCTTTGCCGAGGTCTGGGCATCGCCGGCAATGGCGACGGCCTGACGGAAAATATGCTCGTCGCCAATATGATTTGCCAGACACAGGATCAGCTTGGCGCTGCGCTTGTGGCTTTCCGCATCTGTGCAACCGGCATGTAGATCGATCAGGGTTCGATAGAGGCCGTCCGGATCGGTCAGATTGGGGGATGTGTTCAGGTCGGCCATGCCGTTGCCTCCAGATCGTCGAGAGTGAAATGCTGCCAGCGTGCGGCGATGTACTGGTCCGGCCGCACGAGGTAGGCCCCGCCATTACTTAGCCCATATCTCTGGCGGGCCTTGTCATCATCAAGCACGATGACCGGCAAGGGCGCGTCTTCGATGGCTTTGCCTGAGAGCAGGTTCCAGCCGCCGTCGAGACTGTCGAGCAGCCAGCCATTGCGCAGCGGCAGATCAATCGCCGGAGAGCCCGGCGCAATACCGTTTGTCCAAGTGTCCCGATCGGGCGTTGTCAGCGAGCTTTCCGGATAGGACACCGGCGTTGACAGACGGCCTGAATTTACAAAGGGCCGCGCAAATTCATGGGCTTCGGCCAGATCGAGCACGGCGTCGCGGCAGGCGCGGCTGACGGTGGATTTCGGGGTCATGAAATCGGTGGATTGGGTTGATTTCAAGATGTTTTCGTCAGCGGTGCAGATGCCCTCTTCATTGAAGGTCTCGATCAGGCTGGCGTCTGCGCCATTTAATACAGCATCGAGCTTCCACGCCAGATTGTCCGCATCTGCCACACCGCCATTGGCCCCGCGTGCGCCGAACGGAGACACGAGATGGGCCGAATCGCCGAGGAAGATCACGCGGTCATGGACAAAGCGGGCCATGCGGCGACACTGGAATGTGTAGACCGAATACCATTCTTCTTCAAACGGCACATCATCCCCGATCATGCCTTTGACATAAGGGGCGACATTTTCAGGACGGATCGCCGCCTCGCGGTCAATGTCCCAGCCGAGTTGGAAGTCGAGACGCCAAATGTCATCGGGCTGTTTGTGCAGCAAAGCCGACGCGCCGCCCCATGGCGGGTCGAACCAGAACCAGCGCTCGACGGGGCGTTCTTCTTCGAACTTCACATCCGCGATCAGGAAATTGTCCTCGAAGATCCGGCCTTCAAAATCGAGCCCCATCATATCGCGAATGGCCGAGCGGGAGCCGTCGCAGGCGAGAATCCAGTCGGCGGTTGCGGTATAGGTGTCTGTGTCGGTTTCGATGGTCAGCCGGTTGGCCTCGGTATCAATCGCCGAGACCTGATGGCCCCAGCGCAGCTCGACATTGGGAAGCTCCATGATCGCGTCGATCAGAAATTCCTCGGCCCAATATTGCTGGAGATTGATAAAGCCCGGCATTTTCTGGTCTTTGGCCGCGAGCATGTCGAACTCGTAGATTGGTTCGCTGCGGTCGCCGCGAAAGACTTTGCCGATGTTCCAGACAACCCCCTTCTCGACCATGCGGTCCGCGACACCGAGCCGGTTCCAGATGTCGAGCGTCCGTTTGCCAAAGCAGATCGCTTTGGAGCCGCCGGAGATAAAGTCGAACTGGTTTAGCACAACGACCTTGTGGCCGCGCTGGCCCAGATCGAGGGCTGCAGTCAAGCCGACCGGACCGCCACCGACAATGATCACCACATGATGGGCATTGTCGGCAGCCGCTGGAACGGCGGCATAGTCCTTGTGGCGCGGGATCGCGGAGAAGGAGCTGCGTGCCATGATGCTGTCTCCTAATCCTGAAGCTGCGCCCAAACTTCGCGGTCGCGCTCCATCGTCCAGATACGCGGCCAGTCAATG
>CALLCD010000218.1 GCA_938049795.1 uncultured Hyphomonadaceae bacterium
TGCCTATAATTGGCGGTCCACGTTCCAAGTCACCCCGCGGGATGTGATCTTCCCATTCTCGACCATTCAGCAGCCTTCTACCGGCCAGCTCGATGCGTCGGTGTTCTATAACATCAATGAAAACTGGAAGGTCGGGCTTCAGGGCGTCAATCTACTGGATGATGTCACAAGAACCACACAGACGATCAACGAAGATGGTCTGCGTGCAGCGCGCTCATTCTTCCGCAATGACCGGCGCTTCTCGGTAATCTTACGAGCGACGTTCTAATCCCCTTAGAGCGAGCCTACTCAACCCTCCGAAAGTTCGCTTTCGGAGGTTTTTTTATATGTTGGTCTTGTGAGGTTGGCGATACCGCGGGAACTATAGGCACATATGTCTAAAATCTCAGCGCACGTATCGCATCGTGGCTGGTTGTGATTGACGCTTCGAACGGAGCGGGTAGGGCGTCGTGCTCGGCAACAAAATACTCCATGCCGGAGATATCGTTCAGTGCAAACAGCGATGCGAAGTCGATGATACCCTCACCGACATTGACCATCAGTTCACCGACAATTTCGGGATAGTCGCGGCCGACCATGTCCGGTGACGGCGCGCGACGCATATCTTTCACATGGCTGAGCTTAAAGCGTCCGGGATGTGCCCGAAAAAGTGCAGCCATGTCTACGGAGGCAAGATAGGCCCAGAAAATGTCGATCTGGAAACATAAGAATTCCGGATCGGTTTCTTCAAGCAGGATTTCCATCGCCGTTGTGCCCCCGCCGAGGTCTGCAAACTCGAACTGGTGATTGTGATAGGCCAGTGAGATGTCGTTAGCGCGAAAGGCCTTGCCCGCCTCGTTGAGCACTTGAGCGTGACGCTTCCAATCGTCCAGTCCGCGGACATCTTCGTCCATCCACGGCACGATGCCATATTTGCAGCCAAGCGTTTTGCAGGTCTTGATCATTGTCTCGGTTTCGTCGCGCACCGGCTTATAGCTCAGATGCGTCGAGGGGGCGTAGAGCCCTGCGGTTTCGACACGATTGCGCACGATTTCGGGTGAGCGGCCGGTCAGATCTCTTCCGTTCAGTTCGACATATTCATAGCCTGCGCGTTTGATCATGGCGAGCGTGGCGGGCATATCGGCCTGCATGGCATCGCGCAATGTATAGGTCTGTATACCGATTTGTTTAATGCGTTTGGCAGGGGGCTTTGCCGCGGGAAGGCCTGTGCAGGCTGCGGTCAGTGCGCTTGCGGAAGTGGCCAGAAAGGCTCGTCTTGAAAACATCGGGGGCTCCTATCCTAGATTGCGTGCGATACGTCTTGTTTGTGGCTCTTACTTGTCAAAGTTCATGATCCAAGTTTCACGTGTCCGACATCGGTGTCAATAATGTGTTTCATCTTGCCTGTTTCCCGATCTTGCGGACGTTTAGCTTGGCGGCGCCGTGCTGCCGCGTGTGATCAGTTTGTAGGGCAAAATCTCTTGGGAATGTGTGACAGTTTCGGGGGCGTCAATCATCTGGCACAAGACTTCAACCGCACGCCGTCCGAATGTCGCTGCGGGCTGGTGGATGGTCGTCAGTGTCGGGACGGAAAAGGACGAGACCGCAATGTCGTCAAATCCGGCCACCGAGAAATCACCGGGCACGCTATAGCCCAGATCCCTGATCCGGCGGATCGCGCCAATGGCCATCTCGTCATTGAAACAGAAAATTGCTGTTGGGCGCTTGCGAAGACTTAGGAGTGTATCGACCGCTTCAAAACCGGAACGGGTAGAGAAGTCCCCTTGGGCAATCGCTGCGGCGGACATTTCCAGACCGGTCTGTTTGAGTGCCGCCGCGCAGCCTTCGAGCCGGTCGCGGGTCAGTGGGCTGTCGGCGGGGCCTTTGATGATCCCGATCCGCCGATGCCCTAGCTCGAGCAGGTGGTCTATTATCGCGGCGGCTGCTCCGGAATTATCTAATTGAATCTGGGGCGAAAGCGGATTGTCATAGCATTCGCAGATATTGACCAGAGCAGGCCTCTTGCCAAGTGGAAGATCTGAAAAGGGATCGCTCGCGCTAAGCTGGATCACGCCATCAGCCTGAAATGTGTGGACCATATTGGCGTAATCTGCCTCGCGTTCGGCTTGTCCATTGGTGTTGCCCAGCAGGATCGAATAGCCGCGTGACTGGGCTTCAGATTCAATACCGCTAATGATGCGGGAGAAGAACGGATTTGCGATGTTGGGGACAAGAACCATGATTGCGAAGGAGCGCTTAGCCCGAAAATTTCGTGCCATGAGATTGGGCCGATACCCCGCTTTCTCTGCGGCTTTCTCCACCTTTTTGCGTGTGTTCTCAGACACGGAATCGGGTGTTGAAAATGTCCGCGACACGGTGGCGACAGAGACGCCTGCGAGTTTTGATACGGTTCTGATATTTGCCATCTGTCCCTCAATCGGTCTGTGCCCGCAGACCTGTTCCTTCGGTTTCATTATCCGCACTTTGGCAGGTGAGGGCAACGGCCAAATTTCTTCACCTGCCAGATATTTGGTGGCGCGAATGGGCTTGACCACCCTATATGTAACCGTTTACATTCTTGGGTAGAGGGTGTGAGGGCTCAATAATGACAATGCCGAAAATCCATCGCAAAGTTCGCATGGGCATGGTTGGCGGCGGTGAGGGGGCCTTCATTGGCGCTTTGCACCGTATGGCCGCCGCGCTTGATGGCCGGATCGAGCTTGTCTGCGGCGCGTTCAGTCAGAGCATGGACAATACGCTGCGCACAGGCGCCTCGCTCGGCCTCCAAGAGCCGCGGCTTTATGCGAGCTATGAAGAGATGATCATCAGCGAGGCGTCGCGCAGTCCGGACGAGCGGATGGAGTTCGTCGCTATCGTCACGCCCAACCATTTGCACATCCCCATCGCCAAACTCGCCATTTCTCACGGGTTCCATGTCATGAGCGACAAACCGGCGGGCATCAGCTTGAGCGAGGTCAATGCGTTTGCCGATCAACTGGCAAAGACAGACGCGCTCTACGGGCTCACCCATACTTATCTCGGCTACCCGATGGTGTGGCAGGCGCGCGCGATTGTCCGTAAGGGGACGCTTGGTCCTCTGCGTAAGGTCTATGTCGAATACCCCCAAGGCTGGCTTGCGAGCAATCTCGAAGCGGACGGAGCCAAACAGGCCGTCTGGCGGACCGACCCTGCGCGGGCGGGGCTAAGTGGCTGCATGGGCGATATTGGCAGCCATGCGCACAGTCTGGTCGAGTTCATCACGGGCGACCGGATGAGCCAGCTGGCCGCATATTTGAATACGCACATTGACGGGCGGCGGCTTGATGATGATGGTGCGGTGCAGTTCCGGATGGAGGGCGGGGCAACCGGAACGCTGATCGCGAGCCAAGTCTGCGCGGGCGAAGAAAATGCGCTCAAAATCCGCATTTATGGCGAGGATGGCGGTCTTGAATGGCACCAGATGGAGCCGAACACGCTGGTCGAGCGCGCTGCCAATGGTCCGGTGCAGCTTCATAGGGCGGGGGCTGATAAATCGCTAGACAAGGAGGCGCTGGCGCGTTGTCGTTTGCCGTCCGGTCATCCTGAGGGATATATCGAAGCCTTTGCAAATCTCTATCGTGATTTCGCTGCCTGTATTCGCGCTGGAGAGCGCGGCAGTGCGCGCGGTGTGCCGGGGATTAAAGAGGCGATGCGGGGCATGGCGTTTCTTGTGGCTGTGGTCGAGAGCGACCGGAACGGGCATCGCTGGATCGATTTGCTCGGTCCAGCTGAAAACATCACGGTAAGGACGATGGCATGAAACAGATCAAAGG
The DNA here is from genome assembly GCA_938049795.1 of uncultured Hyphomonadaceae bacterium. Classification (GTDB taxonomy): domain Bacteria; phylum Pseudomonadota; class Alphaproteobacteria; order Caulobacterales; family Hyphomonadaceae; genus CALLCD01. Next base: position 3,792 of record CALLCD010000218.1, read on the forward strand.
TCCGGGCATTTTGCTTGCTCAGTTTATGGGGGATGAAGCCCCCTTCGATACGCTTGATCATATCGCGACTTGGGTGGCAGGGCTTGGATATAAGGGCGTGCAAATCCCATCCAATGATCTGCGCTGCATGGATCTTGATTTGGCCGCGACAAGTCAGGATTATTGCGATGATTTGAGGGGGAGGCTGGCTGAGCGGGGGCTCGAAATCACGGAACTGTCGGCCCATTTGCAGGGACAGCTTGTGGCGGTTCATCCGGCTTTTGATGATTTGTTTGACGGCTTTGCGCCTGAGGCTCTGCGCGGGAATCCGGCTGAACGACAGGTTTGGGCGGTGGATCAGATGAAGAAAGCGGCTATGGCCTCGCGCCGGCTGGGGCTTAAATCCTGTGCGACTTTTCCGGGCGCTTTGATGTGGCATCTGGTCTATCCGTGGCCGCAGCGTCCGCAGGGTTTGGTTGAGGAAGGGTTTCAGGAGCTTGCGCGGCGCTGGCTGCCCATCCTTGATGTGTTTGATGAGAATGGCGTGGATGTCTGCTACGAAATTCATCCGGGTGAGGATATTCACGACGGGGCGACATTTGAATGGTTTTTGCAAGCTGCCAACAATCACCCGCGCGCGAACATATTGTATGACCCCAGCCACTTCATGCTGCAACAGCTTGATTATCTTGACTTTATCGACCGCTATCATGAGCGGATAAAGGCCTTCCACGTCAAAGATGCGGAGTTCCGGCCCGATGCGAGAACCGGCGTTTATGGTGGCTATCAGAACTGG
>CALLCD010000219.1 GCA_938049795.1 uncultured Hyphomonadaceae bacterium
GGCCAGACCGTGCGCATCTTCACCGGCGGCGAACTGCCCGACGGCGCAGACCATGTGATCATACAGGAAGAGACCGAAGCGGACGGCGAGACGATCACCATTCTTCCCGCATCAGACACCAGCCGCATGATCCGCGCTAAGGGGCTCGACTTTCATGAAGGCGACGAAATCCTCCTCGCTGGCACGCGCCTGGGACCCGCAGAACTTGCCATCGCAGCGGCCGCCAATTGCGATCAGCTCACCGTTTTCAAACGCCCGACGGTCGCGCTTTTAGCCAATGGCGACGAGCTAAAACCTCCGGGCACAGAGCTCAAGCGCGGCGAAATTATCAGCTCGAACCCGACCGCCCTAAGCGCCCTAATCGCGCTTTGGGGCGGCACCCCCGTCGATCTCGGCATTGCGGGCGACACCATCGAGAGCATCCAATCCTATATCAGGACCGCAACCGACGCCGACATTATCGTCCCTATTGGCGGCGCATCGGTGGGCGATCATGACCACATGTTTGCCGCCTTCGAGCAGCTTGGCTTTGCGAGCCTCTTCCGGAAAGTCGCCGTCAAACCGGGCAAGCCCGTCTGGTGTTCGACAACGCCCGACCAGATCACCCTCGGCCTGCCCGGAAATCCGGCTTCGGCGCTTGTGTGTGCGCACTTGTTCCTCAAACCGCTCATCACCCACAAGCCTCACCGCTTTGCCCATGCCCACCTGACCGCGCCGCTGCCCAAGACCGTCAAACGGGCAGAGTTCCTCAGATCGCGCACGGAGATCGACGCGGAGGGCCAGCTCAGCGTGACCCCGCTTGCCAATCAGGACAGCTCGCTGCTGCATCCTTTCCTCAAAGCCAATGCCCTGCTCTACCGGCACGCCGAATCAGAGCCAGCCACCGCCGGTGCCCGTGTCGAAATTCTCCCAATCGGCCCGCTCGCGCCTTAAGCTGTGAGCCGCTTTGCCAGCTCAAAGGTCTGCTCGGCCAGCAATTTCATCTGCCGGTCGCCAGAGGCCAGCGCAAGCTCGGACTGGTCAATGCTGCTGAACGCATAGCCGAACGGCGTCACAAAGCCGCGCAAGGCATGGCCAATATCGCGCAAGGCCCCCAGCGTCGTCATCGCGCCCGCCATGCCCGCGCCCGACGCAATCAAGCCCACAGCGCGCCCATCAAAATAGACCCGCCCGTCACCGCTCATATCCTCGACATAATCAAGCGCATTTTTGATTAGGCCGGACACGCTGCCATGATAGCCGGGCGAGCCGATCACAATCCCGTCCGCACTGCGCAGCGCCTCAATCAGCTTCACCGCCGCCGGTGTCCGGTCGTCGGTCGCGGGATTATAGAACGGCATATCAAGCTCCGGCCCCGCCACAAGTTCGGTGTCCGCGCCCATCGCCTCGGCATAAGTCAAGACTTGCGCGACCGCCCGCTCGGTCGAAGATCCGGCCCGCAATGTTCCGCCAAGGCCGACAATTTTAATGCGCTTTGTAATCCTGCTATCCTCCGAACCGGTGCTGCAAGCTTGGGCCACACGCTCGCGCGGCCTGCCAGCGGCTACTGCTAGACCAGTTCCGCCGCCCTGCAAAGCGCGGCGCTGAGCCTTATTGCGCGCCGGTTTTCAGCCTTTCGGCGATATGGCCCGCCATCTGCGCATTAAATTGCACAATGCTCGAAATCAACTCATGCGAAAACGTCGCGCCCGTATACCAGGTCCGCTGCTGTCCCTGCATGTCGCGCAATGTGTCGAGCAAGCCATTGCGCATCGCTTGGCGATCATAGCGCGGAAAATAGCGCCAGCTGCGTTGGGTGATCACACTCGTCATCCGCGCGCCCTGTCCGGCAATATCCGCCTCGAGAATTTCGCGCAGCTCGGGCAGGGTCAGATCGTCCGACACCTGCCCCGTGACATAAAGATGCCCGCCAAGCTCGGCCTCAAACCCCTCATACCGCCCGCCAATCATCTTGCCGCCCTCTACCCCGGGCGCAAGCGCCGCAGACAGACCCGACACCCGGTGATCGGTAAACCAGTCCTCAGCGCTGACAAGGCTCGTCGTATAACTCGTCCAGCGCACGCTTTGCGCGACCAGCCGCTCGGCCTCGGTCGGGTTGGTCAGCGCATTGAATTGATCGACGGGAATCGCGCAGATGACCATATCAAACCGCTCGCTCCGGCCGGGCTGGACAATCTCCACGCCGGTTTCAGTCCGGACAATACGCGTCACCTGACTGTTCAGCTCGACCTCGAACTCTTCGGCAATCCGGCTCCACAGCCGCGACCAGCCTTCTCTCGGCATGTTCAACCGGTTCAACACGCCAGACGCAATAAATTTCGGCGTACACCAGATCGCCGTCTGCCCAATGGCCGTTTCATCAAGTCGGCCATAGCCTTGCGCCGTTTGCAGCCGGTACAGCGCCAGTTCGATTTTCGGTAGGTCCAGCCGGCGTACCCAGTCCAGCACCGTCATCGAGGCTTCCTCAAGCGTCGCCTGATCGGGGGCGGGCTGTTTTAACCGTTCGCGTAAACTGCCAATATGGCGAATAAAGCGGATCGCCTGCACCGGAAGCGACGCCCCGCCGCCTTTCTTGACGAAATCGACAACTTTCGCCCCATCAAACCGCGCTTCGCCCAGATTTGACAGCGGTTGTTTGTATTCGCGTAGCCATTTTTTGACGATTTTGTGCTCAAGCGTCGTGTAAGACGTGCCCATTTCGACCATGTGCTTGCCGATCTGCAAACTCTCCGATTTGCCGCCAATACGGGCAGCCGCCTCGAACACTTTGCACGAGATACCCGCATCGGTGAGAAACTTGGCCACGCTGAGCCCCGCTGCACCTCCACCGAGCACAGCAATCCGTTTTTCCACTTCTAAACGCATTTATCCCGCCCTATTCACGTCTACCGCTATCGAGTTTATCCGAAATATCCGCAGCATTCTATCGACGCATTAACCTCTTGTATCGAAATTACCATTACTGATTCCACCACTATGGTGAACTTTGCAAACTCTCTCAAATCCCTCATTGCGCTGTTCAAACCAATGCAACCCAAAGGGGATAAAGTCTCAATCGGTATCGCCAGAGCCCAGCACGCCCTTGTGTCGCGAAATCTGAACGCGATTGCAACCCTCTCCACGATCCTCGCCACCGCCCTTGTCATCTCTCTGGTCAGCCAACGGTCACCGACACTTCCCCTGCTCTGGTATGCACTAACCCTGCCACTTCCAATCGGGCAATTCATAACCTCACATAGCTTGCGCAAGCGGAAAAAAGCAGAGCTGGACAAAGATAAACCGTTCAGTTGGAGCCTGCTTAAGGCCACTGAGTGGAACATTCTTTACTCCGCGATCATCTGGGCCTTCGTCGCGATACTGTTCAGCCGAACCAGTCAGGAAGCGCTTTACTTCACCACCCTATTGCAAGTTTCGATGTGTACCGGACTTGGCATGATGATCTCGCCGCTGCCGCGCATTGTCATGCGGTTTACAGTTGTCAGCCTGATCCCTTTGGCTCTGGTTCTGATGCTTGAAGCGACGACGTTTAGCATAACCCTCGCTGTGCTCATTTTCGTCCTCATTGGCGCGATCTTTACCGGGTCCATGACCAGTTATCACCAATTGCGCCGGATTGTTGGCTCGGAAGCAGAAACCCAGAAAGCCGAATCCATCCTGCGGACCACAATCGAGGCCATGCCCGACGCTGTGGCCCTCTATGATGCTGACGGGGAAATTCTGCTGACCAATGAAAATCATGAGGTCTGGAACGTCGCCTGCACCGCGCCCCAAACAAAAGAAGGCGACATTACGCACACGCCGTCCGACCAACAATGGTTCCGCCACAAATGGTTCGACATTCCGGGCGTCGGCACGCTCTCCCTCCACAGCGACATTTCTGTCCAGAAAGAACGCGAGAACGCCCTGATCGCCGCCAAACACGCCGCCGAGGTCGCAAACGGCACCCGCGCGCGCTTTCTCTCACGGATGAGCCATGAATTGCGCACCCCGCTCAACAGCATTCTCGGCTTCTCCAGCGTGCTTGCCGAGGGTCGCCCCCAACCGCTTGCGCTGGTGACCGAATATGCCGAGTTTATCCAAGAGTCCGGTCAGCAACTCCTGGCGATGATCGAGGATGTGATCGAATATTCCAAAGACGGTGAAGATACAGCACACGACAACTCCGGACCGATTGACGTCCGCTCATCGATCAACTCTGCCATCGAAAAGGCAAGGAAGAAGCCCGGGTGTCAGGAAGAGAAATCCTACAAGATCAGAATACAGCAAGGCGCAGACAGGTTGATCGGGAATGCCACGATTATCGACCGTATCCTGACGGCGCTGATCTCGAACGCGATCAAATTCAGCCCGCAAGCATCAGACATCGCCATAACGTCGCGTCTGACCCCCGACAATAACCTCTCGATTATTATTCGCGACTTCGGCAAAGGCATGAGCAAGTCTCAGGTTGCAGATGCTTTTTCCATTTTCTATCAGGCAGATGATAGCCGCAATCGGGCTCAAGAAGGTGCTGGCCTTGGCCTCGCGCTCGTGCGCAAGCTGACCGGCCAAGCCAATATCAGAATTAAGGTCATGAGCGCAGTGGGTCAGGGAACGGCGGTGGTTCTCGTGTTTGATGCGGCCGCCCTGCCAGCCTCCCAAAACGGCGAGGCTCGGCTTACGGCTTAAAGCTGCCCCGTCCGCGCCGTTTGCTTTTGGCGTAACTCGTCGGCTTGGTCGGCGTCGCTTTATGCGCATAGGGGTTTGCCCCCTGCCGAACCACAAGCCGGATCGGAACGCCGGTCATATCAAACGCCTCGCGAATGCCATTGACGAGATAGCGCTTATATTGCTCGGGCATATGCTCGCCGCGTGATGCAATCAGCACAAAACTTGGCGGACGGGCTTTCATTTGCGCCATATAGCGCGGCTTGATCCGTTTGCCGTGGACCGAAGGCGGCGGATGTTTCTCAATCGCATAACGCAGCCACCGGTTAAGGTCGCCCGTTTTGACGCGCGCATTCCAATTGTCAAACACGGTCGCCACCGCTGGCATCAGCTTTTCGACCCGCTTCCCCGTCAGCCCCGACAGGGCCACCACCGGCGCATGCCCCGCATTGGGCAGAAGCCGCTTAACCCGATCACGCAACTCCACCAGCGTTTTCTCCGGCGTTTTGATCTCATCCCATTTCGACACAACCAGCACTAGCCCGCGCCCTTCGCGCAAGCACAGATCCGCGATCTGCAAATCCTGCTTTTCCAGCGCCTCGCGCGCATCCATGACGAGTGCAACAATGTCGGCATATTTCAGCGAGCGCACCGTCTCGCCCGTCGACATCCGCTCCAGCCGTTCTTGCACTTTCGCCCGCTTGCGCAAGCCTGCCGTATCGACCAGCCGGATGCGCCGTCCGTCCCAATTCCAGTCAATCGACACCGAATCGCGCGTAATCCCCGCTTCCGGTCCCGTGAGCAATCGGTCAGATTGCAGGAGTGTATTGATCAGCGTCGATTTGCCCGCATTTGGCCGCCCGATAATCGCCAGCCGGATCGGCTTGGCCTCGGTCTCGGTCACCGCTTCGGGCTCGGCCTCCTCGTCAATCCCTGCCGCTTCTAATGCTGCTTGCAAGGCTTCATCGGTCAGGTTCGGATCATCCACATTGATCGCCTCAAGCTTGGCGAGAATATCCTCCCCCAGCTCGGCGGTTTCAGCCTCTTCTTCGGCTCTGTAAGCCTCGGCCAGTGCCTCCTCGCCCAGCGCCACGCGAAACGCCTCGAACAGATCGCCAAACCCTTCGCCATGCTCGGCTGACAGCGCCACCGGCTCCCCGAATCCAAGCCGGAACGCATCGTACAGTCCGGGCAAACCCGCCTTGCCCTCGCATTTGTTCGCCGCCAGCACGACCGGAATATCCGCGCGCCGCAAAATCTCGGCAAAGCGCTCATCCATGCCAATCACACCGGCCCGCGCATCAATCAGGAACAGCGCAACATCCGCCTCGGCAATCGCCGCCTCGGTCTGTGCGCGCATACGGGCCTCAAGCGAGCCATCATCAACATCTTCATAGCCCGCCGTATCCACCAGCACCAAAGGCAGGCCGGCAAGTGCACCCGGCGCTTCCTTCCGGTCGCGGGTGACGCCCGGCTGATCATCGACCAGCGCCAAGCGCTTGCCAGCCAAACGGTTGAACAGCGTAGATTTTCCGACATTCGGACGGCCCACAATGGCCAGTTTCAAAGGCATTTTTAGATCCCGACGGACTATCGAACCGCGATCAGACGCCCCTCATCGGTCAGGATGATAAGTTTGTCGCCAACCGCTATCGGCTCGAGGAAAACAGGTGCGCCCAGCTTCAGGCGCGCCGTCTCTTCGCCGGTTTGCGGTGACAATGCAACCAATTCTCCCTTTGAGGAGGCTACAATTATCTGATTGGATGCCGCAATTGGTCCGGCATAAGTGATCCGGCCAGACTTCTTTTTCTCGTTTCCGAACCTTTGAAGCTGGGTCGCCCAGAGCACCGCGCCATTATTGGCCGCCATGCACACGACCTGCCCCTCGACGCCGGACACGAACAGATATTCACCGGCCACTGCGGGCGCAAATACCGATCCGATGGGCTGGGACCAGACGCGTTGTCCGCTGCGCCCGTCAATCGCCGTGGTCAGCCCGGACTGGCTCGACGCGAAGACAAGCCCTGCGCTGAGCACCGGACGCGAAGAAATGTCGTTGATGGCGGAAATCGGCGTAAACCGCCCCGTCCGCACCAGAGCATCGGTCCACAGCCGACGGCCGTTCAATGCCAGATAGGCAATCACCTCGCCGGAGGAATATGGTACGACGACCAATTCTTCAACGGCTGCGGGGCTGGGCGAACTGAGCACGCGGGCCGATTCAGAAATCGCCTGGTCGCTCCACTCCAATGTGCCATCCGCCACCGATAGTGCGAAAATCTCGTTGTTCTGGCTCAAGATAAAGGCGCGCCCATCCTTGATCGTCGGAGCGCCGGTCGTTGGTCCTGAAAAGACCCGTCGCCATTTCTCCTCGCCGGTTTCGATGTCGAGGGCGACCGCAAACCCGTAGCTGCTGGTCGCAATCACCACGTCCCCTGCAACCGCTATCCCGCCGCCAAAGCTGCGCTTGTCTCGCCGTGACCCCGACTCCAGCGGCATCGACCAGATCCGCCGTCCATCCTCGACCGAAAACGCCCGAACGGTTTGCGAGGAATCAATCACGAATACTGTATCCCGATTGGCAACGGGGGGCGATGTGAGCGCAGAGTTTCGTCCAGAGCCGCTGCCCGCATCCGTCCGCCATGCAATTTCAAGATTGGCGCCGGCGGTCACATGACCAACCGCTTTGCTTGCCGTTGCGCCCGATTGCGGCCACTGATCCATCACGCGGGCGTCGGGCAGAATGACAGCGACATCCACCATTTCGGGATCGGCTTCGAGCGGTTTGTCACCAATGGCCAGATCAATTCGGCCCGCCCTGTCTTCGGCCTTTGTGGCTTCACGTTTTTCGCGGCCAAGATCCAACACTGAACAGGCAGACAGAAGACCGGACATCATGAAGGCGGCCAAGCCGATATAGAGGGGGCGCTTGATCATTGGTCAGCTCCTTGTGATTGAGGGTCAGACGGTTCAGGGGCCGAGATCGTCTCGCCAGTTTCAGATGCGTCTTCAAGCGGCGTAGAGGGGGTTGGCGCATCGGCTGCGACCGGAATAACCGTCAGGGCCACTTCCGCACGTTGGGCAACTCCGGGCGGCGCGTTCGCGGCCAATTGCAAATAGGAGAACTCCTCCCGCGCACGCGTATAGTCGCCCTCGCTGAAAGCCTTTGCAGCAATCAACTCATTGGCGAGAACCCCAATTGCGGTGGGACGTTTCGGAAGGTCGCCCAGAAATGCCTCAAGCTCGGACAGGTTCAGCGTCTCGGATTTGATGTAAGCGGCCTTGAGCAAGGCAAGCCGTTCAACCGGCCCAGTATTTCCGCCACTCGTTTCGAGGGTCTGGGCTGCGCTGTAGATGTCGCCGCTGCCTTCATATTGGGTTTGTGCCAGAAATTGCGCTGCGAGAGGGGCAATCTCGGCGTCAGAGTTTGCCAGTTCGGAAAACGCTGTTTCGGCGCTTGTATAGTCACCATTTGCAAGCTGTGTCCGCGCGGCCTCGAACGCCATGACATGTTCGATCGTCTTCTGCTTTTGTTGTGCGGTTGCCCATTCATTATAGGCCACAGCACCGACAATGCCGATACCAAGTATCCATACAAATATCCCATAGCGTTTCCACCACATGGACGCTTTGTCCTGTCGAAGGCTCTCTTCGACTTCCTCAAAAACATCACTCACTGCTCACAAGCTCCACGCACAGAATCTATTTTGATTATCAATACCCGCCCCTGCGAATTGCCGCAACGCACTAACTGGTATCCTTTTGAGGCCGTTTGATCCGGTAAAGCTCGTCCGCGCCCGGAAATGACCGCTCACGCACCGCCGCCGCATAGTCTTTGGCCGCTGTTTCAATCTCGCCGCGCAGATTGGCAAACTTGCGGACAAATTTCGGCGTCCAGTCAAACATGCCGAGCATATCGTCGGTGACAAGGATTTGCCCGTCACAGGTCGGCGAGGCGCCAATCCCGATGGTCGGACACGACACCGCATTTGTAATCTCCGCCGCCAGATCCTGCGAGACCCCCTCGACGACAATCGCAAAAGCCCCCGCTTCATCCGCCGCAACCGCTTCCTCGATCGCCCGAGCCCAGCCCGCCTCGGTGCGGCCCTTGGCGCGAAATCCTCCGTCTACATTCACAGCTTGCGGCCGCAATCCAACATGTCCCATGACCGGCACGCCGCGCTCGACCAGATGCGCAATTTGCGCGCGCGCAAACGTGCCGCTCTCGATCTTGACCGCTTGACAGCCCGTCTTCTGCATCAGCTCCGCCGCGTTCAAAAACGCCTGATCAGGGTTTGTCTCATACGAGCCAAACGGCATATCGACCACGACAAAGGCCTGTTTCGAGCCGCGCATCACCGCCTGCCCGTGTAGGATCATCATCTCCATCGTCACCCCGACCGTAGACGGCAAACCGTGCACAACCATGCCAAGACTGTCGCCGACCAGCAGCACATCACAATGCGGATCGAGCAGCTCGGCCATCGGCGCCGTGTAGGCGGTTAAGCAGACAAGTGGTGTTTCCCCCTTGGCTGCGGCGAGATCTTTGACCGTTTTCCGGCGAGTTTGATTCTGAGCAGACATGCAACAGCGCTTAGCGCGACATGGGCCAACTGGCAAATGTCTTGATTTCGATGCGTATTATATCCTGTCAGCTGACAGCAGCGTCACCATTGAGCCAAGCGCTGCAACACCGATCATGACCATCATCAGGGATTGCCCTTTGATGTTCTCCGCTGCGTCGTCAAATACGGACAGGCCGAACCCGCCATATGAGTTGATCTGCAGCAGAATATCGGGAAGCTGCGCGCCCGCCACCAGACCGCCAATCATCGTCGCCCCGGCCAGAACCAGCCGCCGCATCAGCAGTTTCCGGCCAATCGCACGGTCCACACGGCGCTCGAAAATATCCGCATCCGCCCTCAGGCTCGCATCTTCGGCCTCAAACAGGGCTGCCAATTCATCATCAAATTTGTCAATGGCCATCGGGCACACTCCTCTTACGCCACACCATAATCGCTTAACAGCTCACGCAAAGTCTGTTTTCCGCGCACAATATGCGATTTTACCGTTCCAAGCGGCCATCCGGTCGCCAGCGATATTTCCGAATGGCTCAGCCCCGCCCCCACACCGAGGATAATCGCGACACGCTGCGCCTCCGGCAATCTGGCCAAAGCGGCGTTCAAATCCTGTTTCGCGCCATGATTGGTGGGTTGAAACTGGCCATCTGCGAGCACTTGCGCCGCATCGCTCGTCTTCTGCTCGGACACTTGTTTGCGTCGCCGCTGGAGAAACTCACGATAGGCAATGGCGCAAATCCAGCTCCGAAATGTCCCGCCCGCATAGCCGCCCATCTGCGTCCATGCGCGCAGGAATGTCGCCTGCGCAAGATCATCTGCATCGGCCTCATGTCCTCTGGTCAGCCGCCGCATCATCCCGCGTACCGTCACCTGATGGCGCCGGACAAGCTCTGCGAAGGCCTGCCGGTCACCATCAGCCGCTTTGGCCGCCAGATCAGGATCGGACTCCACGCTCGCCCTGCCCGTCGGAAACTCAATCAGCTTTGCCGTCATACCCAAACTTCCACAGCCCGAGAAAGGCCAGACCGATCATGCCGGGGAAGACCGCAATCAAAAGCACTTCGCCGTCGGCATCGCCTTGCAGATTGGACATGATGCCAATCAAGACCAGCGCTGCGGCAAGCGACAGCAAGATCACACCACGCCGCAGATCATTCCGGCGCGGATCGGTAATCAGCGACATGTCCTTGATCAGCTGCGGTGATAATTCCTGACCCTTTTCAATCATCAGGCGCAGTGTTTCATGCGCAGCGGCCCGTTTCCTAGTGCCAGACACGGATAAGATCCAGATAATCCCAACGATCATCAGAAAGGCCCCCAATGGCACAACAATTTCGACAGCCATAATTCAAGTCTCCTGCTTTGGGGCGCTTGCACGCCGGTTTTGATAACACTGGTAAGATGCACGCGGGGGCGCATTTGGATGCAGCGGGGGCAAAAAAATCTCTTCGACATGGCCGCTTATCTCGCCAAGCTTGATTTCGGCGTTCATAATAACCGAGCACACACGATGCGGAGGGACAAAATGCCAAGACTTAGACAGGCGGGCCGCGAGGAAGCGGATGATTTCGCCAAATCCATCTATCAGCTCCTGTTCGGGGACCGCGATCCGGTGGCCAGTCCCGGCACGGCAACCGGCACTCCGGGCAATTGGTGGACCGTGTTCGCGACCGTGCCCGACGCATTCCGCCACACAACCGAAGGCTTCCAGTTCTATCGTTCGAGCAAACGTAAGCTCGACCCGAAACTCCGCGAACTTGGCCAAACCCGCGCCGGATTTACCGTCGGCAGCCAGTTCGTCTTCTCCCAGCATTGCAAAGCCTGCCGCGATGTCGGCCTCTCTGAAGCCCAGATCGAGGCCATCCCGCATTGGCCGGTCGCAGACGTTTTCTCAGACCTCGAACGCGCCGTTCTGGCCTATGCCGATGGTCTGGTGCTCGAACGCGGCCGCGTGCCCGATGGTGTCATTGCGGCGCTCAAAGCCGGTCTGTCGGACGAGGAGATTCTCGAGCTGACCTACATCACCTGCACCTATATGATGCACGCGATTATGAGCCGCGCGCTTCGGCTGGAATATGATGATGTCCCCGAACGGGTTGTCGAGATCGCCGCGCCGGACAATACTGATAATGACGTCATGAGTATAGTTGACGAGGGAGATCGCTAGACATGGCCTATCACCATTTGGCGTTTGCTGCGCGCGACATCAACGCAACCCATGCTTTCTACGAGGGAATAATGGGGTTCGAACTTGTCAAAGTCGAAGTCACCCCGCTGATCGGCGGCGGCTGGGGGAAGCATTTTTTCTACCGGATTGACGGGGATGACAGCAAGTTCATCGCCTTTTGGGACCTTAACGACACCGCCTATCAGAACGCCCACGAATACAATCTCAACAAGGCTGGCAAACTGCCCGATGGCACCAATCATTTCTCGTTCGAAGTGGACACACCTGAGGCCCTTAACGCCGCCCGCGACCGCTGGAACGCGGCAGGGCTTGATGTTTTGGAGGTCGATCACAATTGGTGCCATTCGGTCTACACGCGCGATCCGGACGGCAATATGGTCGAATATTGCCTCACCACAGGCCGTTTCACCCCCGAAGACCGCGCTCATGCGCTGGCCATGCTCACCGAGACAGAGTTCAAACCGACCCCGGCACCAGCGAAAATAAAGCCCTGGCCCGCCAAAATCGCGCAGGCCCAATAGGTATCGCACAATACAGCTACCAGAGCGGCCGGTCGGGCGAGGCCTGTCGGGCGAGTTTTTCGAGAATGGCATCAAGTTGGGATCGTTCGGCGTCCGTTAGAGATGTCGCAATCCGTGCCAGTTCGGCCTGTGCAAGTGGCACAATGCGCTCATAGACCGCCTGCCCGCTGGCCGTCAGATGCAAATGCGACCGCCGGCCATCATCGCTCGCCACAACCCGCTCAAGATGCTTTTGCGCAATCAGCCCCGTCACAGCGCGGCTCACGGCGACTTTGTCCATCGCCGTCTGCGCAACGATATCGGACGCGCTGACGCCGGGCATTTCGCCGACCACCGCCATCACCCGCCATTGCCAGAGCGTCAGCCCGAAATCGGCCTGATAACGGTCCGCGATCTGTTTCGAGATTGTGTTTGACAGCACCGACAATCGGAACGGCAGGAACTCCCCAAGCCGCAAAGCCGCTTCATCAACCAATTGTGCCATAGCCTTATCCCAGTTTGCTCTTGTCCGCTTAGCAAAAATGTGGTTTCAAAGCAAATTAGTTACAAATGAAACCAATTAGGGAGCCGCGATTCATGGCTGATCTCTTCGAAAATCCCGCTGGACTTGACGGGTTTGAATTCATTGAATTTTCCGCGCCTGAAAAAGGTATTCTGGAACCCGTTTTCACGAGCATGGGCTTTACCAAAATCGCCCGCCATCGCTCCAAGGATGTCGAACTGTGGCGGCAGGGCGGCATCAATCTGATCACCAATTATGAACCGGGTTCACCGGCTTATTACTTTGCGCGAGAACATGGCCCCTCCGCTTGCGGCATGGGGTTTCGGGTGCGCAATGCGGCCGACGCCTACGCGCATTTGCTTAGCAAGGGCGCAGAACCCGTCGAGCTTGAAACCGGCCCGATGGAGCTGCGTTTGCCCGCCATTCGGGGGATTGGCGGCGCAATTGTGTATCTTGTGGATCGGTATGGCGACGATCTTTCGATCTATGACATCGACTTTGAATATATTGACGGCGTGGACCGAAATCCGTTTGGCGCAGGCTTTCATGTGATCGACCATTTGACGCATAATGTGTATGGCGGCCGGATGGAGTATTGGGCAAACTACTACGAAAATCTATTTAACTTCAAAGAGATACGCTTCTTCGACATTAAGGGCGAATATACCGGCCTGACCTCGAAAGCGCTGACCGCACCGGATGGGAAAATCCGCATTCCGCTCAACGAGGAAGGCGAAGGCGGCAAAGGCCAGATCGAGGAATATCTGCGCGAATTTGGCGGCGAAGGCATCCAGCATATCGCGTTCAATTGTGACAATCTCTATGAATGCTGGGACCGGCTCAAAGGGCTTGGCATTCCGTTCATGACGGCCCCGCCAGAGACCTATTATGACATGCTCGACACGCGGTTGCCCAATCATGGCGAAGACGTTAATGGCTTGAAATCACGCGGACTTTTGCTCGATGG
>CALLCD010000220.1 GCA_938049795.1 uncultured Hyphomonadaceae bacterium
CGTGCCGATGCCGTCCGCTTCTTTGTCCAATTGGGCGCGGATCGTGGCCGGGATCGAGCCGAGCATGAGATCGTCGCCCACGTCCAGTCCGAAGACTTCCAGTGTGGATGCGCTGGCGGCGATGCCCCAACGGTCATTCTCAAAAGCAAGCGCCTCATCAAGCGTGGCTGCGCCGCCGCTGAGCTCTGGCGTGCCGATCAGAGGGTGGCGGCTATCAACGGCGCGGACATCGACTTGTTGGCGGGTCTCGCCTGCCTCGCCCATCACGTTGATGGTGATGTTCTCGGACATCTCGCCGCGTGCGCGCATCCATGCGAGTTCATCGGGACTGGCGCGGCGCTGGGAAGCAGCAAACAAAGCGTCCCCGCCGAGCAAAGTCCGTGCTTCTGACGCCAGCCCTTTGCTGAAGCCGGATGTGACCGAGCCCGCCGCGGCGATGGCGAAAATGCCGAGCGCGATGCAGGCGATATAGATCCAGAAGCCGGATAGCCCGCCCGCCAGCTCCCGCATGGCAATCTTCCAAGACAGCCGGTTCATGTCAGCTTGCCATCGCGCATTTCGACCATACGGTCCGTGCGGGCGGCCAGATCGCGGTCATGGGTGACAAGAATGAGGCTCGCCCCACGCGCTTCGGCAATGCGGAACAAGAGGTCGGCCACGCTGGCCCCGGTTGAGCTGTCGAGATTGCCGGTGGGCTCATCGGCAAAGACCAGTTCGGGATCACAGGCGAGCGCCCGCGCGACGGCGACGCGTTGACGTTCTCCGCCTGAAAGCTGGCCGGGATAATGGTCGGTGCGATCTGACAGTTCGACGGCTTCGAGCGCGTCCCGGGCGCGGGTGTCCGCATCGGTCAGTCCTGCAATTTCGAGCGCGGCGCGGACATTATCGAGCGCGGTCATCGTCGGCAAAAGGTGAAAGCTCTGGAACACCAGCGAGACACGCCCGCGTCTGAGCCGGGCGAGCTCGTTTTCTGATTTGCCAGTCATATCCGTGCCCAAAAGCTCGACCGTGCCGCTTGTGGCTGTTTCCAGTCCGGCGCCGACGGAGATTAGTGAGGATTTGCCGGAACCTGACGGGCCGACAATCGCAACCGATTCGCCCGCATGGCAGTCAAAGTCCACCCCGCGCAGAATATGCACAGGGCCGGAGCTTGCCGGAAGGGTGAGGGTGATGTCGCGCAGGCGGAGTTTTGAGGTCAATGGGCGGCTTTCATTCAGCGGGACTATTCTCTAGTGTCATACAGCAAGTTTGAGGATCGCAAGCATGGTATCGAGATTTTTAGCGCCCCTCGCGGCTTTGTTACTCGGCTTGGCTCTCGTGGGATGCGCGCCCGAAGGTGAGGTGCCCAAGGTGGAGACCATTATAGAGCCGTCCGGCGAGGTAGAGCGGGTGGCGGCAACTGGGGCGGAAACGCGCGTCGATGGCCCCGTCATTGTGTTTCTGGGCGACAGTTTAACGGCGGGGTTCGGTCTCGGTCCGGAGTTTGCCTTGCCAGAGCAGATCGGCGCGCGCCTCGAAGCTGCCGGTGTTGCGGCCACGGTCATCAATGCCGGAGTTTCTGGAGACACGACGGGGGGCGGGCTTGCGCGATATGACTGGAGCGTGGCGTCGGCTGAGCCCAATCTTGTTTTCGTGGCGCTCGGGGCGAATGACTATCTTGGCGGCGGCTCACCTGAACAAGCGAAAGAGAATCTGCGCGCGATCCTGACGCGGATCAAGGAGGATGGTGCGCAGGCTGTGCTCGCCAGCGTCGAAGCGCGCTCGACGGGCATTGATGATCCGCGGGCCGAGGCGTTTAGCCGGATTTATCCCGAATTGGCCGCAGAGTTCGGTGTGCCGCATTTTATCGGGCTTTTGTCGAAAGTGCGTGGCCGGACGGATCTGCTTTTGCAGGATGGGCTGCATCCGACCGCCGAAGGGGTTGGCTTGATGGCCGATGATGTGGCGGCGTTTCTTGTGCCCGTGATCGCCCAATTGGAGCCCTAAGTGCAGCACACGGCCCAAGTTGCGCCATATTCATGGGTGATGTGGTACGCCATAATGCTATTTTGGAAGGGTTTTCTATGCGTTATCTCGGTCTGACTTTCGCTTGTCTCTGTCTTGCCAGTGCGGCCAGCGCACAAGTCTATTCGGTTGAACCGGGACTTTGGGAGTATGAGGGGACGGGTGTGTTTGCGGGAGCCGCTGAACCGGTTTCAGGAACGGAATGTGTGACGGAAAAGGACAATGAGTTTGATGTCGATGAACTCCTGTTCGGATTGGCAGGGCCGTCATGCGATTTCGATCATGCCAATGGTCGCGATTTCTCGTTGTCTTGTACGGGCGAATTCACGGCGTCCGCTTCCGGCACGCTGCGCGTGGAGCGACGACGGGTTGAGTTGGATACAAACGGCACAGTCACTGTCGATGGCGGAGCAAATTTGCCGCTCTCCATACAATTTACAGCAAAACGCGTCAGTGCTTGTCCCGCACCTTAGGCGGTTTCCCTTGAGCGCGCTGCGTCTTTGAACAGGGCCGTATGCTCGGCGACAAATCTCTCCAGCGTGTCGAAGAAGGCCATAATGTCGGCTGTCTCATTGTTGGCATTGACCGTGACCATGCGGATGAAACGGTCTTGCCGGAAGGAGCCATAGCCGACCAGAAGTTCGGAATGCTCATACAGCAAAGTACAGATGTCTTCGGCCGGAATGCCCTTATAGTTGAAGCAGATCGCAACCGTGTCATCCATGCTGTAATCGGTGTAGTCGGGGTGTTCTCTGACATAGGCGCGCGCGGCGTCGGCCAGGTCGAACTGTTTGTCGACAATGCGCGCAAGGCCGTCCGTGCCGACGCTTTTCCAGAGCACCCAGAGCTTGAGCGCATCGTTTCGGCGTCCACACTGGATGGATGTTTTTCCGGGGTTAAACTCGTCTTCGTCGGTTTGGTAGAGATAGCTGGCATCATTGGAGAAGGAGTCGTGCAGATGCTTTTTGTCTTTGACGACGATGATCGAACAGCTGAGCGGTGTGCCGAGGGTTTTGTGGGCGTTGAGTGTAAATGAGTCGACGTTTTCGACGCCGTCGATCAGGTGCCTGTATTTGTCGCTTAGCAGCACAGAGCCGCCATAAGCGCCATCGACATGGAGCCATAGGCCAAACTCTTTCGCGATGTCCGCCGCCTTGGCCAGATCATCAAACGCGCCAAGGACGGTGGTGCCAGCGGTGCAATTGATCATGATCGGGTAAAGACCATTTGCGATGTCGTCTTTGATAGTGGTGCGCAGCGCCTCATTGTCCATACGGCCGTGTGCGTCGGTTACGATCTTTCTGACATTGTCCCGCCCGATCCCTGAAAAGGCGGCGTTTTTCTGGATGCTGTAATGGCTTTCGGTGGAGGTGTAGACGGTCATTGTCTGGTCGATGCCGCTAAATCGCGCGGTTTTGCTATAGGCGTCGCGCGCCATGACAAGCCCCATGAAATTCGTCATCGAACCGCCGGGCGCGAGTGTGCCGTCAGCATTGTGATCCCAGCCGATCATGTCGCACACTTCGCGCAATATAACTTTCTCGACGCCGATCTGCGGGCCGGCGGCTTTGTATGTGTACATGCTATTGTTGAGCATAACGGAGAGGAGGTCGCCGAGAATGGCTTTGTCTTGACGCCCCCCAAAAAGCTGATTGAAGAAGGCAGGTGTTGCGGTGCGCGGAGAGGCGAAAACGATCTCTTTCAGCGCGGTCTCTAGTTCGGCGGCGCTGATGCCGGTCTTTTGGAGTTTCAGATCAAGGCGGGCGTAGAGGTCGTTTGTCGGAATGTGTTTTGCGACCGGGTTTTTGGCTTCGTCGGCCAACAGTTCATGGGCCAATCGGTTGAAGGTCTCCAGAATCTGTTCCATTTTCTCTTGCCTTCACTCTGTTACAATTGCGCCGTGTGGATGCATCGGGAAGATGATCTAAAGGCGATATGTGACGTTTACTGTGAGGTTCACCGGCAAAAGTAAAGGTATGTCCTGAGATCGGCGCTCAAGGTCTTGTGATCAAAATTTCTTGTCTTCCGAATTTGAAAAGCGACGGAAACGGATAGCTTCGAGGCGCGCTATCACTTTAGCTATGGTTTGTTACCGATGATCGCCTGATGTGTCGGCGGATTTGACGAGAGAGGCGATGTGACTAGCCCCGAGGAAAAATATGATGCCAAAACCAAAAACCTATATTGCTCTTACCGCTCTCCTTGTCGCTGCCATTGCGATCCCAATTTATGGGCAGACATTTGGCGGCCAAGCCGGTCTTGTCGTTAAGGATCGGACGCTTCCCGAAGCGGAAAAGGTCTTCAGCCCCGCCTTTCCTGGCAATGATGCGGTGAAGTTTGCTGCTGCATTTGGTGACAGAAATACCGGCGCGCACGGGACGTTCGGTCAGTTTCCAGCCAATTTCGAAACGCCCGAACATACCCACACCCACGATTATCGAGCCATCGTGACCAAAGGGGTCATGACCAATCCTTTCGTTGGTGAGGTTGATCCCAAGGCGCTGCCGGTGGGGTCTTATTGGGAAGTGTCTGCGGGCAGTGTTCACACAACAGCCTGTATCTCGGACACGCCGTGCGAGTTTTTTATGTTTGGCGAGGCGTCGTTTGATTTTGTGGCGCACGAAGACTAGGGCGCGTGCGGATCTGCCGGTTAAGGCGTGACAATAAGACCAGCCTTGTTCTCCGGGGCGAGGCTTGATCTTGGATTCTTAAACACATATTTTGTCTATAACTATTATAGCAAGATCTGAGATTCGGAATAGGTCTTGACCTTGGTCGTCCCAGCTAGTCTTTGATCTTTGTGGGCGATGCGAGCAAAAGACGCGAAGAGGGAGAGTTATATGGACCGGAAATTGCCAGAGGGGGTCGCGCCATATGCCCGCACGCCGCTGTTTACGACGCAAACCGTGCCTGACAGCTTAAAGAGCAAGCATGAGACCAAGGACGGCACTTATGGCCGGCTGGTCGTCGAACGCGGGGAGGTTAGCTATTTCCTCGAAGGCGACACGCAGCCGGTTGCGAAAATTACGCCGGATGCGGCATTTATCATTTTTCCACAAGAAACGCATTATGTTCAGCTTGCTGAAGATACGGCCTTCTATGTCGAGTTTTGCCGAGAAGAAAAAGCGTGAAGGTCTTTCGACGGATCGGGTTCAAGTTTAGGGTCATGCAATGTCACGATTAACCAGAGACGAACGCGGCGTAGCGATCTTTCTGTGCTTCCTGCTCGCAGGTGTCGGAGTGGCTCTGGGGCTTGTGGGGCGGAACGATGTTCTGGGTGTGCACGGCGCGATGATGGCCGTGTTTGGCTATGGTCTGGGATTTGTGCTGATCGGTGGCCATTTCAAAGCGCCAAAGACGCGCAAGCCCGAAACGCGGTATTATGATGACCCGACCAAGTTCGG
>CALLCD010000221.1 GCA_938049795.1 uncultured Hyphomonadaceae bacterium
CGCGAAACCATCGAGTTTTTCGGCATCGAGCCCGGCATGACCGTTGTCGAGGTTCTCCCCGGTGGCGGCTGGTACACAAAAATCCTGATGCCTTATCTTGGCGATGAAGGCGCACTGATCGGCGTCGATTACTCCATCGACATGTGGTCGAAATTTGGCGGATTTGCCGACGAAGCCTTCCTCGAAAGCAAGAAAACATGGGCCGAGACCTGGACCGCCAACGCCGTCGAGGAAGACTGGCAAGCGGGCACATCCGGCAAAGTGCAGGCCTTCGCCTTTGGCAGCCGCGACACCTCGCTCGACGGTACAGTGGACGTAGCGCTCTTTGTCCGCGCCATCCACCACTTAAACCGCTTCAACACTGACGAGCATAATTACATGACCGAAGCGCTCGCCGACACGCATGCCCTGCTCAAGCCCGGCGGCACGCTCGCCGTGGTCCAGCACCGTGCGCCCGAAGCCAATGCCGACACATGGGCCAATGGCGACAATGGCTATGTCAAACGCTCCGACCTTGTACGCTGGGTCGAAGCGGCCGGTTTCGAACTGGTTGCCGAAAGCGAGATCAACGCCAATCCGAAAGACGTCCCCACCAATGAGGATTTTGTCTGGCGTCTACCGCCCGCCCTTGGCACAAGCCGCGACGATCCGGAGCTGCGCGCGAAAATGCTCGCAATCGGCGAAACCGACCGGATGACACTGACCTTCCGCAAGCTATAGACGACGGCGTTGGCATCTGGAGCTGGGATAATTTTATGACCGAAAATGGTGGCTTGTCGCTGATCGAAAGCACCGCTGCGCGCATGTTCTTTAATGTGAGCGTGCAAGCTGCCTTTGCGCTTGAAGATCCCAATAGCCGGTTTGGGATTGAGTTTGAAAACCCCGAAGCGCGCGCTGCGGGCAATGCCAGAACAATGCAGAGCGTCGCCCACAAAATCTATGAGGCGAAGGTCGAAGGCGGCGAGCTTGCCTTTGAGACGAACCCGCCGAATACGCCCGGTTTGTCCCGGGTTATTGCCAAAGGTGGCGGGGCTGTCGCAATCATAGATGCCGTGTTAAGCGGGTTGAAAACCGCAAAATATATAACGCCGCTCGAACAAAAGCCGCTCGAATTGCTTCCTGACGTGACCGATGATGCAAGCATGGGCAATCGTATGGTTCGATTGGTTATTTCGGATGAGGTTGCGGCCGAACATGATGTCGCAGCGCTGTTTTCATGGAGCGCGGACTCTGATAAGGTTATGATTCTAGAAATGATGGCCTGGCCGATCAACAAGTCAGCGGAATTGCAAATATGACAGACAAACTCCACTTCTCCCTCGTGTCTCCGGCGCGCGAAGTCTTCGCTGGCGAGGTGGATCACGTCATCGCACCTGGCACCGAAGGTGATTTCGGTGTGCTGCCAAAGCATGCGCCTTTCATGTCCACGCTGAAAAATGGCGTCGTGCGTGTGCTCGATGGCGACAAAGTCTCCATGCGCGTGTTCGTGCGCGGCGGCTTTGCCGATGTTACACCGGACGGGCTGACCATTCTGGCCGAAGAAGCCGTCAATCTGGAAGACGTTGATGCGGGCGAGGTTTCCGACCGGCTGCAAACGGCCCGCCAGACCGCCCAATCAGACCCCGAAAACCTCGTCGCCGCCGAACGCGTCGCCTTCCTCGAAGCTCTCCAGGGCGCCGTCGCGAACTAATTCTTAGGTCATCATTTGCTTTGAGTGGCGGCATTTGCCTCATTCGATTTTGTCTGCCAGATTTGCGTCATGAGGATTATGATTCTGGGAGCGGGCGGCCTGATTGGTGCCCCGCTTGAGGCAGACCTCGTTGAAGCGGGCTACGATGTGATCGCCGTGTCGCGGGCTCATAGCTGCTCTCCACAAGCACCACGGGTCCGCCTCCCCAACGCACGTTGGGGCCCATGGCAACTTGTCCCATGTTCCCCAAACACGCGAGATCCTAACCAAAAATCGCAATCGTCTGGCGGCTGGCCATGACGGGGGTGCCGTGACGGTTCCAGAGGGTCATGGATTGGGACGAATAACCATCCCCGAGCGTCTGCGCATGGGCACGCGAGAGCCACCAATTGTCCTCGGTTTCGAACTGGTCGGTCAGCACATCAATCGACCAGTTCATCGAGCTGATCCGGATTGGCCGGTCGTAAAAACTCATCCCGACCGGCGGCGGCGCATCGCCCAGTGCGAGCAGGGATGTGATGTCGGGGGGCGCAGCTCGGTCGCGATGGCGCATCCAGTATAGGTTCTCCGCAATGCCGCTTCCCGACAAAGGCAGCCCGCCCGAGACAAGCTCAATATCGAAATTGGATATGAAAACGGGGCCAACAGCCTCCGGAAACATGCGGTTTGCAGGATTGGGTGCCGGAACCTCCGGTGCAATCAGATGCGGTGCAATACGCTTGCCCTCCGGACGCGCCGACCCGAAAACGAAAACAGCCCGCGTCGCAAGGCCAAGTTCGCCAAACAAATCCACACCAACATATGTGCTCGACTTACCCGCGCGCAGCACCTCGACTCTCAGGCTGACATCACCCGCCGCCGGTCCGACAAAAGCAATCTGCGCCGAGCGCAGCGGCATATCTCGCGCAGACGGCTTCCCCGCATAATGGCAAAGCGCGGCGCTCAGCCCGCCATAAGTCGTCCGGCCTTGTAGCCAGCCATCAGGAATATGCGTCTGCCAGATCCCAGCCGCATCCGGGCTGAGCGACGCCATCAGTTCGCTATACGGCAAATCAATCTGTGTCTGACCCGTCATATCAAGCTCCCACCCATCTTCAACTCAGACCTAAAACATGCCAGATCTCCCGCCCATGTGACAAACCGCAGCGCGCGACTTTGCCAGCAAAAACAGGAGTATGACCCGTCACACTTTGCTTGGATTTCGTGGAAGGTGTCGGGCGGCAGAAACCGAGCGCCCCAGGGGCTGGGGGGGCTGATGGGTCTGGAGTGCTAGGTGTAGACGCCGCCCGACCATTCCAAGATGGGGGTGGGGCAAGGCTGATGCAAGGCATGAATAAGGCAGTTTCAAGGCGTATGATTAATTTGCCGAAAGGCGTTGCAAGACCGGTATGATCTGGCAGGATGACCAGTAACCCAGAAAGGCATCCTATGAGCGGTGGTATAGACCCAAGCGGCGCATATCTCAAGCCATCCGAGCGCGTGGTCTTCCACCGGACCGATCTCGACCGGATTCTTGTCGTCTATGGTCAATTGGTCTCCAACGGCCATGCCCGCGACTACGGGATTTCCATGCTGGGTGACCGGGCCATCTTTTCGATTTTCAGACATGCCGCCGAGAACCCGACCTGGCGCATCGAGAAGATTCCCGCGCTCGCTCGCAAACAGGGCCTGTGGGCGGTGTCGGGCATTGGCGGCAAAGTGCTCAAGCGGGGCCCCGAGCTTGAAATTGTCCTGAAGGCGTTTGATGCCCAGCGGCGCAAGCGTGCCAAGCGGCGGGGATAACGCACTTTGGAGGACATTGCCGGATATCTGCCGCTTCTGCCGCCCATATTAGCGCTCATCATGGCGATCTGGACGCGCAATGTGTTCTGGGCGCTCGGCGGGGCGATCTGGGTGTCCGAAACGATTCTTGTGGGTGGCGATCCCTTTCTTGGCTTGCTGAACACAGCCGAACGCGGTGCGGACGTATTTTCATCGGGCTATTCAACCCGCGTCATCCTGTTCTGCCTGATCATAGGCGCATTGATCGCTTTTATGCAGCGCTCTGGCGGGGTCGTCGCGCTGGTCGAAAAACTGGTCAAAGCGCGTCTGGCCGACACAAGACGAAAAGCGGGCTTTGTCACCGCGCTCACAGGCTCGGTCTTGTTTATGGACACAAATGTCAGCCTTTTATCGACCGGCATTATGGGCCGGCCTCTGTTCGAACGCTTGAACATGAGCCGCGAACGGCTGGCCTACATTATCGACGCAACCTGCGCGCCGGTGAGCATTCTGGTCCTGATCAATGGCTGGGGTGCGTATCTGCTCGGCCTGCTCGCCCAGGAAGGCG
Organism: uncultured Hyphomonadaceae bacterium; assembly: GCA_938049795.1. GTDB lineage: Bacteria > Pseudomonadota > Alphaproteobacteria > Caulobacterales > Hyphomonadaceae > CALLCD01. The sequence goes on from CALLCD010000221.1 coordinate 4,020, forward strand.
TGGCCAATCCGATACCCATCCTCGCGGCGACCATTCCGTTGAATTTTTACGCCATTTTGACCCTGATCGGTGTGTTCGCCACCGTGTTCTCCGACCGGACATTTGGCCCGCTGAAACAAGCGGATGCGGCCGCAAGCGCTGTGTCGTCTCACACTGAAACCCGAGCCGCCGACACCCCGACCGGAAAAGCGCGCTATATGGCTGTGCCGCTGGCGGTCATGGTGTTCGGCACGCTCGGCCTGATGTTATGGACAGGCGAGGGCAATATGATGGCCGGTGAGGGTGCGAAATCCATACTTTGGGCCGTGATGCTCGCCTGTCTGGCCGCCTTCACCCTGCTGCGCCTCGACGGCTGGAAGACCGACAAGCTGATCGACACCGGATTTGCGGGCATGGGGGAGCTTTTGCCTGCTGTGGCGGTCATTTTCTTGTCTTTCGCGCTCGGGAACAGTTTGGGCGCGCTCGGCACGGGGGCCGTGGTCGCCAAAATGGCTGGCGCATTCCCGGTCCCTTTTTTGATGCCCGCGCTTATTTTTGTGGCCGCAGGCATAACAAGTTTTGCAACCGGAACGAGTTGGGGCACTTACGGGATTTTGGTGCCGATTGCATTGCCTGTAGCCATCGGGCTCGACATACCGCTGCCTCTGGCTCTGGCGGCGGTGATGGGCGGCGGCGTGTTTGGCGACCATTGTTCGCCGATTTCCGATACGTCAATTATCGCCTCATTCGCCTCTGGCAGTGATCACATCGCCCATATTCGCACGCAATTGCCCTATGCGCTCATCGCGGCGGGCGGCGCAACGCTGCTTTACGCGATTGCGGGTGCCTTGATGACCTGAACAGATACAAGCATGAGTACGAAAAACATACTCAATTCCGCAAGCCTCGCAAAATGGTCATCCAGATAGACAATTTTGCCCCAAAACACGCCAATTCAACCGCACCGTTTTTCGCTACCCAGTCAACTTCGGTGCGACCCATTCTCAAATGACAAGTTTGCGTTAAAGTGAGCGTATGAATACGTTAACGCATACCCGAAATTTCGGTATGACTGTTAAGCTTTCCGGTCAAACTTCGGCCCAAAAGTCAGACTGGTCATACCCGGGTAGGGCCAAAAGTCTGACCAGTCTGACCGATTTTTGCGCAAGTCTTACCCGCCCGAAACCCCAATTCCCATCGGGCATGACACGCCAGTCCCGCTCAATCCGCAATATCCACCCGGGTTTTTCTCCAGGTATTGCTGATGATCCGGCTCGGCATAATAGAAGTTGCGGGCAGGGGCGATCTCGGTCGTGATCTCGGCGACAAGCCCAGCATTGGCAAGGGCGGACTGATAGTCTGCCCGCGAGGCGCGAGCCCGTGCGCCGTCTTCAGGGGACAGCGTATAAATGCCCGAGCGGTATTGCGTGCCAACATCATTGCCCTGACGCATGCCCTGTGTCGGGTCATGCGCTTCCCAGAACACCTTCAAAATCTCATCGAAACTGATCACGGACGGGTCAAACACAACCCGCACCGCCTCGGTATGGCCGGTCAGCCCCGAGCAGACCTCGCGATATGTCGGATTAGGAGTATACCCGGCGACATACCCGACCGCCGTTAACCACACACCCTGAGTTTGCCAGAATCGACGCTCGGCCCCCCAAAAGCACCCAAGTGCGAGCCACACTTCCGAAAATCCGGGGGGAGGGGGTGCCCGCAGCTCCCGGTTGAAAACAATATTCAGGCTGGATGTGATAATTGGATCGGGCCGTCCGGGTAGCGCGGTCTCGGCGTCGGGAAGGCTATTTGGCTTTTTCGTAAACAAATCGGGCTCCACTGTTAATCAATTGCTCTCTAGCATGATCGTCGCAGATCACAATCATCACTTGCGCGTGTCTCAGAGCGGCGTATAAGGCCTCCTGCGCTGGTGAGGTGGCCGAGTGGTCGAAGGCGCACGCCTGGAAAGTGTGTAGGCAGGCAACTGTCTCCAGGGTTCGAATCCCTGTCTCACCGCCATCC
>CALLCD010000222.1 GCA_938049795.1 uncultured Hyphomonadaceae bacterium
AAACGACATCCGCTTTCTCGGCTCCGGCCCGCGCTCTGGCCTTGGCGAGCTGGCCCTGCCGGAGAATGAGCCGGGCTCCTCGATCATGCCCGGCAAAGTGAACCCGACCCAATGCGAAGCGCTGACGATGGTCTGCGCGCAAGTGATGGGCAACAATACGGCGATGAGCGTCGCAGGCAGCCAAGGCCATTTCGAGCTCAATGTCTATAAGCCCGTCATGGCGTATAATATGCTCCAGTCGATCCGCCTGCTGGCCGACAGTTCCAACGCGTTTACCGACAAATGCGTCACCGGCATTGTCGCGCGCGAGGATAATATCGCCGACCTTGTGGGCCGCTCGCTGATGCTCGTCACCGCGCTCGCCCCCTCCATCGGCTATGACAAGGCCACCGAGATTGCCAAAAAGGCCCACAAAACCGGCTCGACCCTGAAAGAAGCGGCGCTTGCGCTCGGCTATGTCACCTCCGAGGAATACGACGCGGTGGTGCGGCCGGAGGATATGCTGGGGCCGAAATAGGTTTGCAAAATTATGCGTTTTGCATTATGCATTATGTATGGATTTGAGAACCTGGCGTAAACGTAACGGGCTCACCGGTGCGCAATTCGCTGAACTGTGCGGCGTGGCGTATTCGACCTTGGCTGGCTATGAAAATGGCAGTCGGCGTCCGCGTCCGAAGATTGCCCAACGCATAGAGGCCGCGACCAATGGCGAGGTCAGCGCGGCGGAACTGCTGGGGATTGTTGGCACTCTGGCGGCGCGTGAAGACCCTGCCGGTTTTGCGGGGGAGCCTTCGGTTGCGATCCCAATCCCCGAACGCCTCCTCGCGCTGGCCAATGAGCAGGGGCTTGATGTGCCGGCTTTGATTGCGGACGGGGGGATTGAAAGGCTGGAACAAGCGCTAAGAGATAGTTTCCTCCAACGTCACCGCAAAGCCATCGAAGCAAACCGGCGGCACATTGACGCCCACGGAACATTTGGCGAGCGCATGGGCGCATGGCGACGCATGTGAAGAAGTTTGACGTATGTCTTGTTGATGACCCGGGCGGCGTGATCGCTGTGGTCATTGTTCAGGGCGAGATCTATCTCGATTTGCCAAGCATTCTTGTGATCCCGCTCATTGCGGCGGACAGTCCCCTTGTGATCGAGGAGATCAATCCGGTCTTCGAACTTGCCGGACGACGGCTCGCCCTGAAGCCCGAACAGACCGCCGGTATTTCGCCAAGCCAATTAGGCCAAAAAATTGCATCGCTCGCGGAGCAGGGCTTGCGCGTCACCAATGCGCTTGATCGTCTGATTGCCGGTTTTTGAACATGCTCACCATCAACAGAATAGCCGACCAGCTTCCGCCAGATTTTGCTGAGCTTCTGTCCGCAAGCCAGCGTCAGGGCATTCGAAATATGACACTTCTTTTCGAACACTGGCAAGATGGCACCGAACGCTTTGACGGGGAGGGCGAGGCCCTGTTCGCAGCAAAGTCCGGAGAGATGCTCCTCGGCATGGCTGGTGTGTCGGTCGAACGCAATCTTGAGACCCGCGCCATGCGGATGCGTCGGCTCTATGTGTTGCCCAACTACCGGCGCCAAGGCATTGCTTCAAGTCTTGCGCAGCGCTGTATTGATCATGGTTCCGAGACCGCAGACCTATTGACCTGCAATGCACGCGCGTCCAAAGCGACCGGACCCTTTTGGGAGCATATGGGCTTTGCTCCTATTGATTGGCCGAATATCACGCACTGCCTGCGCAAATCCGCGCCCTAAAGACAGTGCTGGTTGCCGCGTCGTGCGATGTTGAAGCCTGCGTCCAGAACTTGCGCTGTCTCTGCTGATGCCGGATCACCGATTGGGTTGGTGTGGTTGTAGTGGATAAAGTGGATGCGTTGGCGGATGTCGTCTGGCGCGTCGGCAAATAGCGCCATTGTTTCGGTCACGCGCGGGTGCGGTATTTCGGACATGTCCCGCCCGGGCAGTTCATTGTCGTCAAAAAAGGTTGCATCCACAAAGGCGTAATCGACCTCGCGGACTAACTGCACAATGTCGATGCCATGCTCGACCTGCCAGTCCTCCCAACTGTCAATGTCGGGCACAAACAGCGCCGAGGCGTTTGCGCCCTTGATGACATAGCCAACGGTTTCGGAATATTCATCCCTATGCGGAACTTGATAAGGCGTGACGGTGAGGGTGCCGGATAGATCAACCCCAGCCTTATCATTCAGTTCACGGAGTTTGATATTGCCCAGATCGACGAGCTGTCCCCAAGGGCCGTTCTGGCGCAAGAATTTGCTCATGCGCGGCATCGCATAGACCGGCAGATCACGCGCGCCCGCCGCTTCGCGACCAAAAAACATCAGCCCCGTATAGTGGCCGATATGGGCATGGGTGATGAACACGCCATCCAGATGGAGCCCTTTTTCTTCGCGGCCCGTATGCACATCAAATGCGCGAAGCTGGGCGGTGATTTGCGGGGTCGCATCGAACAGGTAGCGCTGGTCGGCCTTATGGTCAAAAACGCCAAGCGACACCGGAAAGAGTTGGCGCGCTGGGTCTTGCCATGCGGGGTCTTGCGAATTGCCGATTTGCGGCGCGCCTGCGTCTTGCCCTGCGCCGAGTACGAACAGTTCGAGATCACAGCTTGCAGAAGCGGGGGGCGCGGCGGGCGTCTCCGACTGCGCGCTCTGGCTCGCCGTCCCGTCAGAACAGGCCGCAAGCAGGCCGAGCCCGAACGCTGCGCCCGCTCTGCGCCAGGGTGCCGATCCCATCATATGCTCTCCCGAACTCAAATATCCCATGCCGCAACAGGTCGAGCCCGTTCCCGCCAAAAGAGTGTGCATGTTTGGCCTTAGAGCACAATCGGCTAGAGTGCTGTTTTCCACCCGATTCGATTGTCAGGATGACGCCATGACCAATTTTACCGGCTCCAAAGCCAACCCGTCCGAGTTCGACGCCTATGCCAAGCTCGCGGACAATGAGCCCTATTTTGTCCTCAGCGCGCATGATCCGCTGTCGTCGGCGATTGTCGAATTGCACGCCTATATCGGCGCGGGGCAGGCGGGGGCTGCGCACAATAAGCTCGCCGAGATTATGGCGCTGACGTCGCAAAAGCCGCCGCGTCCAGCATCCAGCCCGAAATATCGTGAGACGTTCGCAATATCGCTGGCGATGGAGCAGTGGCGCGAGAGCAATTCATAGTCTGCCGATGGCCAAGCCAATCAATCTGAACAAGGCCCGTAAGACGCGCGCGAAAGCTTCCAAAGCGAAGACGGCGAGCGAAAACCGGATTAAATTCGGCCAGACCAAAGCCGAGCGTGAGGCCGAGGCCAAGCGCAAAGCCAAAGCGGCAGCCGAGCTCGACCGTGCCAAACGCGAGCGTTGAGGCGCGCTAAACCAGCAGTGTGAGCGCCAGCGTCACGCCGATGGAAAAACCTGCAAGTCTGATCAGCCATTCTTTCATAGTTGGCGATGTTGCAGAATATGCGCCAAGTCCGATCATGTTTTCGACATAAACTCATTCTACGGATTATGATATGAACATTGTCGTATTTCGAAAACTGGCAATTTCATCCGTCTTTGCGGGCTTGGCTTTTATGGGAGCCTGCGGTTGGACGGACGCACCAGCCGGTCATGCGCAGACCTCAAAGGCGCCAGCCAGCCAAGCGCCCGAACCCTTCCTCAAACCGATCCGCGAGATGGGGACTGGCCCGGAATGGGGCATGGCTTGTCCGACGTATTCCGGTACGGAGCATTTGGTGGAGCGGGCCAAAGACACAGTTATCTTGCTCGGCGAGCTGGCTGGAACGGACCAATCGGCTGAGGCGGTTATCAGTCTGGTCTGTGATCTTCTGGCCAATGACATCCCCGTAAATTTGGGGCTCGCAATCCCGGACCCATATCTGCAGCGCTTACAAGATCCCGATCGCAAAATCGAGCTTCTAAGAGAACGCATCTACGATGCGGCGCCGATCTTGTGGGATGGGGACTATCCAAGGTTTGGCACGCGCGGCAATCGCAGACTGCTCGAAACAGTTTTGCGTTTGCAGCAAGACGGGCACGATATCGAACTGTTCGGCATGGTGCCGGAGATTTCGGGACGGGGAGAAGTTGTTCGCTATGAGGGGATGCCCCCGCTGATAGACCGTGAACTTGCAGCGGCGGGTGCTCGCTCGGAGGGCGAAGCAATCGTCTTTCTTACAGATACTGAGCATGGCACACGGATTTGGCGTGACCTTACTTTCAGATCACAGCATAACAGGCCGGTAGAGGTCCATGTTCAATTGACCCGCCAAACCCTGTTTTACAAGATGATTCCGAGCGGGGGAGCCGCCTTGGTCTGGCGTCCGGGCAACAGCGACGACAGCAGTGAATACAAGGCGGGCGCAGTTCCCCAATTCCAACCTTTGCATCCACCCGTCATGCCAACCGATAGAGTGTTCGGCGCGCTTATCCTGCCAGAGTGCGGCCCAAGCGAGAAATGCACGGTTCCAGACTCCGACGGGTACTATTTTACCGGCGAGGCGACATTGTCCGCATCGGGCTTCCCCTTTGATCCCGAGCTTGAAATGGCAGAATGATCCAATAGAGGCGATCACGCTTTGCTCAAGTGTCTCCGCCCCATAGAAAAAGCCCGGCCATTTTGACCGGGCTTTTGTGGTTTGGTTTGAAGGATGGGCCAGTTTGGCCTTCCGGGCTGTGAAGCTTAGAAGCCCATGCCACCCATTCCGCCCATGCCGCCCATATCAGGCATGGCAGGTGCGGCTGCGGCCTCATCCTTTGGCGCTTCGGCGATGGCCGCTTCGGTCGTGATCAGCAGAGCTGCAACCGAGGACGCGTTCTGAAGCGCAGAGCGGACGACTTTGGCCGGGTCAATAATGCCCATTTCCACAAGGTCGCCATATTGCTCGGTTTGCGCGTTGAAGCCGAACGCTTTGCCTTTGCTGTTGAGCACTGTGTTGACCACGACAGAGCCTTCAACACCGGCATTCTCCGAGATCTGACGGATCGGGGCTTCGAGCGCTTTGCGGACAATATCGATGCCAGCTTGCTCGTCATCGTTTTCGCCTTTGACGTCGATGTTTTGCGCTGCACGGAGCAGGGCAGAGCCGCCGCCCGGGACGATGCCTTCTTCGACAGCTGCGCGGGTTGCGTTCAAAGCGTCATCAACGCGGTCTTTGCGCTCTTTCACTTCGATTTCGGTTGCGCCGCCAACTTTGATCACGGCAACACCGCCCGCCAGTTTGGCCAGACGCTCTTGCAGCTTTTCACGGTCATAGTCAGACGAGGTGTCTTCGATCTGGCGACGGATCTGGGCGACGCGCGCTTCGATGTCTTTTTTCTTGCCAGAGCCGTCGACGACGGTTGTGTCATCCTTGGTGATGTTGACGCGCTTGGCGGTGCCGAGCATGTCCATCGAGACGTTTTCCAGTTTGATGCCAAGATCTTCGGAGATGACCTGACCACCGGTCAGAACAGCGAGATCCTGCAACATGGCTTTGCGGCGGTCGCCGAAACCAGGGGCTTTGACAGCGGCAATCTTGAGGCCACCGCGTAGCTTGTTGACGACCAGAGTGGCCAGCGCTTCGCCGTCCACATCTTCAGCAATGATCAGAAGCGGCTTCTGGCTTTGCACAACGCTTTCGAGGATTGGCAGCATGGGCTGGAGCGAAGACAGCTTGCTCTCGTGAAGAAGGATCATCGGATCGTCGAGCTCGGCGATCATCTTGTCCGGATTGGTGATGAAGTAAGGGGACAGGTAACCGCGGTCAAACTGCATGCCTTCCACAACATCAAGCTCGGTGTCGAGGGACTTGGCTTCTTCAACCGTGATCACGCCTTCATTGCCGACTTTTTCCATCGCTTCGGCGATCATAGCGCCGACGGCTTTGTCGCCATTGGCCGAGATGGTGCCGACTTGGGCGATCTCGTCATTGGTTTTGACCTTTTTCGACTTGTGGGCCAGATCGCGAACCACTTCGGCAGCGGCCTTTTCGATGCCGCGCTTGAGGTCCATCGGGTTCATGCCAGCGGCAACGCGCTTCATGCCTTCGCGCACGATGGCTTGGGCCAGAACGGTTGCGGTTGTTGTGCCGTCACCGGCGACATCATTGGCTTTGGATGCAACCTCGCGAACCATTTGTGCGCCCATATTTTCGAGCTTGTCAGACAGCTCGATCTCTTTGGCAACGGTCACGCCGTCTTTCGTGGTGCGCGGTGCGCCGAACGATTTCTCGATCACGACATTGCGGCCTTTGGGACCGAGTGTGACTTTGACGGCATTGGCCAGAACGTCCACACCCGTCATCATTTTTGCGCGCGCTTCGGCGCCGAATTTTACGTCTTTAGCAGCCATAGCTGTAAATCCTCATTTTGAATTGAAACTGTTTGAAAGAGTGGGGGAGGGCTATTCGATGATGCCCATAATGTCGCTTTCCTTCATGATCAGAAGGTCTTGGCCATCAACTTTCACTTCGGTGCCGCCCCATTTGCCGAACAGCACTTTGTCGCCGACTTTGACATCCAGCGGAACCCGCTCATTGTCGTCGCCAATCGCGCCGCCGCCCACAGCGATGATCTCGCCTTCCTGTGGCTTCTCGGTGGCTGTGTCGGGAATGATGATCCCGCCAGCGGTTTTGGTCGCTTCTTCAACGCGGCGAACCAGCACGCGGTCGTGTAAAGGACGAAATTTCATGTCTGAACCTCTATCTGTCTGACTTTTGGTCATTTTGCTTCGCATTCGGTAGCGAAAGAGGCGCTTATTAGCACTCTCCCCCCTCGGCTGCCAAAGGCTTGGAGGGGAAGTAAGTGCGACGGGTCGAAACGTCAACAGGGATGGGAGGTTTTTATCCAGATTTTTTGCGCAAAGACCCGTGCCCCCGTGATCACAGAACGCGGGGCCAGCGGGGGCGTTGGACGCTGATTGGGTCCGATTGGCTCGTCTAAGACAGGCTTGCGGTCAGGGCGGCAAGGGCGAGCTGCTCTCTGAGATAGCCATATTTGGCGGCAATCCGCTGCAATCCAGCCTGCTCATATTCGAGGCGGACATCAATCAGTTCGGGCAGGGTTCGGGTGCCCGCTTCGTATTCGATGGTGGCAAATTCGAAAAGCTCGCGGCTGCGGTCTTCAAAGTCCTGACGGGTCAGGAGCTGCGCCTGTAGCGACAGAGTGCGCTGATAGGAGACGCGGACATCCTCTTCGAGCTGACGGCGCAAATCGGCCACACGGCCCGACGCTTCGGCCCGCCGCGCGCCCGCACGTTGGCTACGAGCGTTGAGCGCATTGCCGGTAAAGATGGGCACTGACACATCGAGGCCGACGCGTTCTTGCAGTTCGAAGTTTCCAGCCGAGCCGACCGAGGAATAGGCAAGGCTGCCGACCACACTGATCACGGGCAGGCGCGCACGCGCTTCGCGTTTGCGGACCGCTTCGAGATTTTGCACGCGGTGACGCAGGGCTTGCAATTCGGGCGTGTTCGAAATGGCTTGTTCGATCAGGGCTTCGACCGAGGTGAATTGTGAATTTAGAACCCGGAATTCCGCTTCTACGGATGCAGGATCGCAAATCGGCGTCTGGGATTCTGTGCCAATCAGAAACCGCGTTTCGGCGCGTTCTTTACGGAATTTGAGATCGAGGAAGAAGGCTTGCGCATTGGCCAACTGGGCGGCCACTTCTGCGCGTTCGGAGACGGTTGCGCCGCCTGCGGCCAGAACAGATTCGATGGCCTCCAATTGCTGCTGGAAATAGGTGCGGCGGTTTTCGGTAAAGGCGATAGCTTCGCTCGCTTCCATCAGGTCGAGCATGATCACACCGATGCCGGTTGCTGATTCAATTTCGATCTGGTCCGTATCGGACCTTGCGGCGTTGAGATTGTGGGTGGCGGCTTTGCGCGCCAGCCTTGCGTCCCCGAAATCAATAATGCGTTGCGATGCGCTGATGCCGACCTGGTTCTGGATCGCGCTGTCGATCAGTCCAACATCGCCAAGCCCGGTCCGTGCAAAGGTCGAGATTTGCGGGCGGTAGAGCGATTTGGCTTCGATAATGTCAGCCCGGGCCTGTCTTTGCAGAGCTTCGCTGGTCTGGCGCGCCGGATCATTTTCGGCTGCAAGGCTCATCGCTTGTGACAGGCCAAGGCAAGTGGGCGCCGGTTGATTTGCAATCGAGACCAAGCTTTGGTCGGTCTCGTTGTCTGAGTGTTGCGCCATCGCCGTGGTTGCCAGAAAACAGGCAATAGCCAGTATCCCCGTGGTGCGGGTCAATTTGTTCAACATGATTTTCGTGTCCTTCTTCGTGTCCTTTTTGGTGGTCTATGAAGCGCGCAAGCCCCTGAACATGGACTCGCGGATCGGTTCGAACAGATAGTCGAACATGGTCCGGCTCTTGCCCGAATAGATGAATACATCGACCGGCATGCCCGGGATCACTTCGACATTTTCGATCCGGCTCATCTGGTCAGCGGGCACAAGGATGCGGGCCTCATAATAGCTTGCCGAGGTCGCCGGATCGGTTTTGAGGTCAGCTGACACATCAATGATTTCGCCATCAATGCGCGGGGTGGACCAGCTGCTGAACGAGGTGAAAGCCGTCCGCACGGTCTGGCCTTCATAAACGGTCGAGCGGTCGGTCGGGCGGATGCGCACCGACGCGGTCACTTCGCCAATGTTCGGCACGATTTCCATAATCGCTTCACCCGGGCGGACCACGCCGCCAATTGTGGTAAATTCGAGGTTCAGCACTTCACCTGCGACAGGGGCCGAGATGACGGCCCGATCGAGCACGTTTTGCGCGGCGCTGAGGCGTTCTTCAGCGGTCAGCAGCGCGGCCCGAACCTCAAGGAAGCTCGAGGACAATTCCTGGGAGAATTGCGCGCGGGTCTGGTTGATTTGTGCGGCAAGGTCCAGTTCGGTCGATGTCGCTGCGCTGCGCTCTGCCTGAAGGCGGGCAATGTCGCCTTCAAGCGTGGACACAAGGCGCTGAGCTTGGGAGACTTCATCGGCCCGCACAAGCTGGCGCGACTGCATGTCGAGCATCAGGTCAAGTTCGCCACGTGCCGTCGCCAGCGCGCGTTCAGCAATTTCGATTTGTGCGGTTTGTGCCGTTTTCGATTTTGACGCGGCATTGCTGCGTGAGCGCAAGACGGCAATGTCGGCGGCCAGCGCGCTGCGCTGCTGATTGAAGAGGCTGGTTTCACGCGAGATGATGTCGGCGCGTTCCTGCTCGCCAATTTCAAGATCCGTCAGGAGCGAGAAATCAGGCTGGCTGTCGCCATCGAGCAGGGCTTGCAGGCGTGCTGTGGACGCGGCAAGGGCTGCATATTCCTGAATGACCTGATCGCGGCCAGCCAATGATGCGGTGCGTTCGAGCGTAAACAGGGTTTCGCCTTTCTCAACCCATTGGCCCTCACGCACGGAGATCTCACCTACGATTCCGCCTTCAAGATGCTGGATGACCTGCCGGTTGCTTTCGACAATGACCTGACCTGCGGCGGCGACACCTTCTTCCAAGGGCGCAAACGCCCCCCACGCACAGAAGCTGCCAAATCCGATGAGACAGGCAAGGCCCATGCGCGCGACGGTTTTGTCTTTTGACGGAGATTGATTGATCTGGCTCATGATGCACGGGCTCCAATTGGGGTGACATTGTCACCGTGGGGTCGTTTCGATGTTTTCAGATAGTCCTCGGATCGGGCGCTCAGCAATGCACCATCGCGTATGAGGAGGACTGTATCTGTGGCTTCAATAAGTTTTTCATCATGGGTTGCGACAAAAACAATTGTGTCAGCTTCAGCCGCTTCGCGCAGGTTCTCGATGACGCGTGCAGCGCTTTCGGGATCAAGATTTGCTGTCGGCTCATCGAGTAGCAGAATAACCGGCCGCCCGAACAGCGCGCGCGACAGGCCGATCAATTGACGCTGGCCAGCCGATAATCCGGTTTCATTCTGCGGGCCAATCTGTGTTTCATATCCCTTGGGCTGTGTCAGGATCATCTCATGGGCCCCCGCATTCATGGCGGCGTTGAGCATGTTTTCCGGTTCGGAGGTGCCCATACGGGTAATGTTCTCGCCGATTGTGCCGGGCATGAGCTCAACATCTTGCGGGACGTACCCAAAATATTTACCGCGGTCTGCACTTGGCCATTTGTGAATATCACGTCCGCCGAGCGAGACGGTTCCGGCGCTCGGTTGCCAGGCCGCTGCCAGCGTTTGCAAGAGCGTCGTTTTCCCTGCACCGATACCGCCCACAATGGAAATAAAGCACCCACCTTCGAGGCTCAGATTGAACGGATTGATGAGCGGTGCCTCCGTGTCGGGGGCTTGCACGCTCAAACGGCTGATCTGTAGATGTGGTGCAGGGCGCGGCAGAGGCGTGTGCTCGGCATCGCTTTCGCTGCGGTCGTCCAGTTCGGACAATTGTTCCCATGCTGAGCGTGCAACTGTCACCGCGCGCCAGCTCCCAACGATCTGGTCAATCGGTGCCAGAGCGCGGGACATGATGATCGAGCCAGCAACAATCGCACCGGGTGAGATCTCCTGTCCAAGCGCCAGCGCAGCGCCGCCGCCCAGAACGAGGATTTGCAGAACCTGACGGGCCGAGCGCGCAACCGCCGAGAAACCACCTTCGCGGCTACCCGCCTTCAGGTTCAGGTCACGGGCGACATCTTTTGCCGTGCGCCATTTGCCGCGTGCGTTTTCTCCGAGTCCCATCGAGATCATCGCAGACCGCTGACGGCTCAGGCCCGAAGCGATGTTAAACGCCTCCGAGCTTGCCAGACTGGCCATTTGGTTGGTGCGCCGTGATGTAAATTCTGCGAGCGCTGCAATGATAAAGACAATGACTGCGCCACCAAGACCCAGCAGTCCGATAAAGGGATGGATCAGGAACAGGACGAGCAAAAAGAAAGGCGCGAAAGGAAGGTCGAAAAAAGGGAGGATGATCTGGTTCTGGAAGAGACCACGAACACGGCCCAGCACCATGAGGTCATCGGTCAGGCGGGGTTTTCCGCCTTGTTGCACTTCGAAATGGGCAAACACCCGTTCGGAGATTTTCTCTTCCATAGACTCTGCGGCGAGCGTGCACAAGCGACGGCGGCCGGTTTCAGCGGCGGCGTAAATTACCAGCAGGAAAAGCGCAATGCCGGTTAGCCAGGTCAGCGTATCAGCGGAGCCGGACGTCAGTACACGGTCATAGACCTGCAACATGTAAAGCGGCGAGACCATCATCAGAAGATTGATTGCGAAACTGAACGCAAGAAGCGGGGAATAGTAACCCGGTAATATGGATTTCATCGAGGCGAACCAGCCAATAAAGCCGCGATAGGCGGTCTCCTTGCCGGTTTTTGGGTGTTTGTTCAACATGACTTTGTCCTTCGGTCTTGCGCTGTAACTCTAAAAGGGGGGCATGGGCGACCAGATGGCCGCCCATGCCGATAGGGGAGTGACCGGGCTTAGCCGATTTCGTTCATGTCGCTCATGGCTGCCGCCATTGCGGCATCAGCCATGTCAAAGGCATCGCCTTCTGGCGCCACCGCATCAGCGGTGGCTGGTGCGACTGCGGAGGTGGCTGCCGCAGGTGCAGCAGGAGCCGTCAGCGTTGTGAAGACAACGTCTCCATTGGCATCAACAACCGTCTCGACACTGGTCACTGTGTCTGTTTCCATGACACCGTTCACAATGCGCATGACGGTTCCGTCGCCATTTGCATCAATGTTGACGGTCAGGTCAGCGGCAAGACTATCGAACGCAGCCGTGTCGTTTCCGAGCCCACCGTCCAATACGTCGTCACCAAGCCCGCCTTCGAGCACATTGTCGCCAGCGTCGCCAGTGATCGAGTCGTTATTGTCCGAGCCAAGAACGTTCTCGAAATTGGTGACTGTGTCGACAATCGTCGCGCCGCTTGGAGCGAGATATTCGGCTGTGCCACCGGCGAGATC
>CALLCD010000223.1 GCA_938049795.1 uncultured Hyphomonadaceae bacterium
GCCCCCTCCGCTTGCGATCCGTTCAGACCAAACTGTTTTGCGACCTGCTGCATGACCATACCGCCCGCAGCGCCTTTGATCATGTCAAACATATTGACACCTGCCATCTTCATCCCCTCTTTTTTTGCGATAGAAGAGCAACCAGTCTACGCCAGATAGGCGAATTTTGCCAGCGCGTTCGCAAATGAGCACAGATGATGACTACTCATAAGCCGCCATCGCCAGCACGACTTTCCCCGCTTCGCCAAACACAAAGCTCTCCGTGACGCTCTGGTCGCGGTGATTGGTGTAGAGCAGGGTCAGCGTGTTCGAGCCGGTGAACACGCGGTCGAGCTCGAAATAGAGCTTCGGGGCGCGGTCCAGCGCGGCGCTCCAATAGGTCCGCAGCGCGTCCTTGCCAGCAATAGACACGCTTACCGCCCCCATCAAATCGGCAATGCGCGGCGAGTGGAACACAATCTCCTCGTCATAATGATCAAGGATCAAATCAAGATCGCGGTCATTCCATGCCGCAAGCCATGTGCGGGCAAACGCTTCGGCATCATTTGTGTTCATTGTGCAGGCTCCGGCGGGCTGAGAATCACCCCCTTAGCCTACACCGGAAGCGGCCCCGCTTCGAGCACATCTTCAACCGTGCGCAAACCCGGGCGTGGCGCGGTGACGAGCACGGCCATATTGCCCGGCAGGTGCTTGTTATCGAGCATCTTCTCGTGCGCCGCGGGAATATCGGCCCAAGTCATCACCTCGGACATGCCGGGGTCAATGCGCCGGTTGATGACGAGTTGGTTCGCCGCAGAGGCTTGTTTCAAATGGGCAAAATGGCTGCCCTGCACCCGCTTCTGGCGCATCCACAAAAAGCGCGCATCCATCGTCAGGTTGAAGCCCGTCGTGCCCGCACAGATCACCACCATGCCGCCGCGTTTGACGACAAACACAGACACCGGCATGGTCGCTTCGCCGGGGTGTTCGAAGACGACATCAACATCCTTTTTACCCGTGACATTCCAGATCGCTTTGCCGAACTTTTTGCATTCGCGCATATAGTCATCAAATTCTGGCCCGTTCACGGTGGGCAATTGGCCCCAGCAGTTAAAGTCTTTCCGGTTCAAAACGCCTTTGGCTCCAAGCCCCAGAACATGGTCGCGCTTGTCATCAGACGACACAACACCAATCGCATGGGCACCGGACACCGCGCAAAGCTGCGTCGCAAAACTGCCCAAGCCCCCAGAAGCGCCCCAGACCAAGACATTCTGACCGGGCTTCAACACATGCGGGCGGTGACCAAACAACATGCGGTAAGCGGTCGCCAGCGTCAGCATATAGCAAGCACTTTCTTCCCATGTCAGATGTTTCGGACGCGGCATGCATTGGCGCGCCTGCACACGGCAGAACTGGGCGAAAGACCCGTCCGGCGTCTCATAGCCCCAGATGCGCTGGCTGGGCGAGAACATCGGGTCGCCGCCATTACATTCCTCATCATCGCCATCATCCTGATTACAGTGGATCACCACCTCATCGCCGGGCTTGACGCGTGTCACCTTACGGCCGACCGCCCAGACAATGCCCGAGGCGTCGGACCCCGCGACATGGAAATCGGCCTTGTGCACATCAAACGGAGAGATCGGCTCGCCAAGCGCCGCCCAGATGCCATTATAGTTGACCCCCGCCGCCATCACGAGCACCAACACTTCATCACTGTCAATCTCTGGCACAGGCACTTGCTCAAGCTGCATCGCCGTATCGGGGCGTCCATGCCGCTCGCGCCGTATCGTCCAGGCGTGCATGAATTTGGGCACATGGAACTCGGGCGGGATCTCGCCCATAGCATAAATATCTTTTTTCTCACGCGCCGCTGTTGCACTCATGATGACATTCTCCCAAATTATTGTTCTGTCACAGATTATTTTGTGACTTATTGTTCCAGTTTTGCGCAACATCTTCGCAGGTGCAAGAACTTTGCTGCGCTGCAACAGACGTTTGCGAATTTTGAGGCCTTTTTTCCATGAGCAGTGCAATGACCGCGCCAACTGTGTTTCTGAACGGGGCGTTTGTGCCAGAAAGCGAGGCGCAGATCAGCCCGTTTGACCGCGGGTTCCTGTTCGCCCACGCCGCCTATGAGGTCACCGCTGTCTATAATGGCAAACTGATTGACTTCGACGCCCATCTCGCCCGCCTAGCGCGGACCCTCGACGGGCTGGAAATCCCGCATTCGCCTGATGATCTGGCCGGTCTACACCGCGATTTGATTGCCCGAAACGGATTGACCGAGGGGCTCGTCTATCTGCAAATCACCGCCGGAGACTATGGCTTTCGCGATTTTTACGGGCCGGAGACCTTCGCCCCGTCCGTGTTCATGTTCACCACCGCCAAACAGCTTATCGGTGAGGTTGCGCGCGACGGCATCACCGCAATCACAGCCGAAGACACGCGCTGGACCCGCCGCGATATGAAAACCACCCAGCTTCTCTCCCAATCCCTCGCCTATCGCAAAGCCCGCCGCGCCGGCGCACATACCGCGTTCATGCATGAGGATGGCTTGGTCACCGAAGC
>CALLCD010000224.1 GCA_938049795.1 uncultured Hyphomonadaceae bacterium
GTCTACGGATCTTTTATCGGGGCAGGCGCTGGCTTATCGGGCCGCTTCCCGAGCCTTGTGCGTTTACGGCCAAATTTGCACCGCTCCGCTTTAGGTTGCGCCAGGGATCCCGCCTTCGCTCTGCCGGACACGTTACGACCAGTCAAAGCTTAGGGAACCCGTCCGCTCCATAAGCATCCGGCCGGACCGGACACCGCTTTCTGGCGATGGAGCGAAGGGGGAGTATGGGGTTGGATGTGGGGGTGTGGGATATTTTTCATGTAAGGATGAATTATCGAACGGTAGCAATGGCTAACTAAGAAAAAGCCCTATTCATTCCAAGTGAAATCTCAGCTATATGTGGCGTTAGATTAGCAAGATTAGATTAGTGGGGAAGGCGCAATATGGATTGGGTTGTAGTCTTGGAGGATTGGCCGACCATTCTTGGAGCTTGCATGTTAACGTGGATAGCTACCCAGTATTTCTTGGGGAGATCCCACAAACAAGACTTGGACAATAAACATACGTTCGATCGTAATAGGATGATTCAACAGAGGATCAGATTACTTTCACGGATACAAAACCGCCTTGCAAACGAAATATTCGAACGCGATCCGAACTTATACATATCCGCTCTCAACTCTATGTCTGCGGACCTCTCAAGAATTTTGAGCGAAGGCGATTTGGCCGTTGAGAAGCGGATCGAGACGCTGGAAGCAGAAGCGAGTCAAGACAATCTCATAGATAGACCGTCGGTCCGAGACTTTATTTCTGCTAAGGAAGAGTTCTCGCTGTGTTCAAACGATAGTCTAGTTTCCGATTACCACATTATTGCTTCGTTACATTATTTATACATTCGCAAGCCCGTCCCGGAGAAAAAGTTGAACTGGGCTTTAGAGAAAACTCAAGAACGTGACGATGCGAACCTTTTTTGGAGATTGAAAAGAGCCAAAGCTGAATACGAAGCATTTACATCAATGCTGGATCAGCTTTGGGAAGCAGATGATGAACTCGCTGGAAAAGTTCGCGATGTCTTCTCAAGACATTTAGAAACGCAGTATAAGGGAAGTGATTTTAAGGTGTTCAAACTGCCCCACTCCTTATCACTGACCCAAGCCACCGGATTTGCATTCGATACACCAGCGGAATGCGGCGTCATCGAAGATTTCTCTGGGGATGTAGTTATCACAACATTCTATCGGTCCGATTCTAATTTTGAAAGCAAGGAACCCCTGAGGAATAATTCTGATACGACAATCACGTTTGCTAACCGAATGGATGGGGGCCTTTAGGAAATTTTTAGCTGTAGGAGCAAGATCCGGTCTATTTTGGACAAGTCCCCAGCGTGGGCTGGGGCTGCGGAGCCAATCCCCGCCCCATCTTCCCTTTTCGTCGTTTTTCCGTCATAAGGCCGCGATGAGTGATACGCCGAGCAAACGCCTTTTTATCAAGACCTATGGTTGCCAGATGAATGTCTATGATTCCGAGCGGATGAAGGACGTCTTGCGGCCGCTTGGCTATGGGCCGACGGACCGCGCGCATGAGGCGGATCTGGTGATCCTGAACACCTGCCATATTCGCGAAAAAGCGACTGAAAAAGTCTATTCCGAGCTGGGCAAAATCAAGACGATGAAAGAGCAGTCGGGCGGGCGGATGACGATTGCGGTGGCGGGCTGTGTGGCTCAGGCCGAGGGCGAGGAGATTATGCGGCGGCAGCCTGCGGTCGATCTGGTGCTGGGGCCGCAAGCCTATCACAAGCTGCCGGAAATGGTCGCGCGGGCCTCTCGCGCTGTGGGTGACCGGCTCGAGACGGATTTTGACACGCTGGAGAAATTCGACGCGCTGCCCAAGGCGCGGCAAGCAGATGGACCGACGGCGTTTTTGTCTGTGCAGGAGGGATGCGACAAATTCTGCACGTTCTGCGTTGTGCCCTATACGCGGGGGGCGGAACTGTCGCGGCCGGTGGATGATCTTGTCGTCGAGGCGCGCAGTCTGATCGCGCAAGGTGTGCGCGAGATTACGCTTCTGGGGCAGAATGTGAATGCGTATCATGGCGCGGCGCCAAAGATGGAAGGTGGGGACGAGTGGTCGCTCGCCCGGCTTGTGCGGCATTTGTCGAAGATTGGCGGGCTGGACCGGATCCGCTTTATTACGAGCCATCCGCGCGACATGGATGAAGATCTGATTTTGGCGCATGGCGACACCCCTGCCCTGATGCCGTTTTTCCATTTGCCGGTCCAATCAGGTTCGAACGCTATTTTGAAGGCGATGAACCGTGGGCATACACGTGAGGACTATTTCGAGATCATGCGCGAAATGCGCGGGCAGCGGCCGGATATTGCGCTTGCATCTGATTTTATTGTCGGGTTTCCCGGCGAGTCGGACAAGGATTTCGAAGACACGATGGAGCTCGTCGATACAGTGAAATATGCCGTGGCCTATTCGTTCAAATATTCCCAGCGGCCCGGCACGCCTGCGGCGGACATGTTCGGGCAGGTTGACGAGGCGGTCAAACATGAGCGGCTCTTGCGCTTGCAGGATTTGCTCAAGGATCAGCAGACGGCGTTTAATCTCGATTGCATTGGCCGGACCATTCCGGTGCTGGTCTCGGGTACAGGCAAGCGCGACGGGCAGCTTCATGGCCGCTCGCCCTATTTGCAATCGGTGCATTTTAACGGGCCGACCGAGCTGATGAACCAGATTGTCGATGTCGAGATTTCGGCGGCGACCATGTCGTCATTGACGGGCGAGATGGTGCGGGTGCGCGAGGCGATGGCGTGACGGCGAAACGACGCGCGGGCGGGCATTCGAGAAAGACATATCAAGTGGCGAGCGCCGAGCGGTTGCAGGATTTGTGCGGGCCGCATCACCGCTATTTGCAGACGCTTGAAGTGCGGCTCGAAGACTATGCCCTCAAGGCGGAAAGTCAGGGCGGGGCAATCTTGCTGTCGGGCAAGACGGAAGGCGTGTTGATTGCCGAGGCGGCGCTGGCCGAATTTGAGCGAAAGCTTGCGCGCGGGGCCAAGCCGAGCGAGATGGAGCTTGAAGGCGCGATTGAAGCGGCGAGCGCGCCGGAGGGCTCATTTACACCGCTTAAGGGGCTCAAACGCCCGATCACGGCGCAGACACGCGGACAGGCGCGTTATCTTGAGCGGCTGGTCGATCAGACGGCGGGGCTGGTGTTTGGCGCGGGGCCTGCGGGCACGGGTAAGACATATCTGGCGGTGGCGGCGGGGGCTGCGGAGCTGTTGCAGGGCGTGCGCGAGCGGTTGATCGTGACGCGGCCTGCGGTGGAGGCGGGCGAGAATCTGGGCTTTCTGCCGGGCGATCTGAAGGAAAAAGTTGACCCGTATATGTTGCCGATCTGGGACGCTTTGCGCGAACTGATGGGGCAAGAGCAGATGGACCGGCGTCGCGCAAAGGGAGAGATTGAAGTGGCTCCGCTTGCCTTTATGCGGGGGCGGACGCTCAAGAATGCGTTTGTGATTGTCGATGAGGCGCAGAACGCGACGATCCCGCAAATGAAAATGGTGCTGACCCGGCTTGGCCGCGACAGCCGTATGGTGGTGACGGGCGACCCGGGGCAAGTTGATTTGCCCGGCCGCCAGCCCTCGGGGCTCGCCCATGCTTTGCGGATTTTGCAAGGGGTTGAAGGCGTTGACCAGATGCGGCTAACGGCGGCGGATGTGGTCCGGCATGACCTCGTCGGGCGGATCATTGATGCGTATGAAAGCGCTGAAAGCGGCAAAGAGGCTGGCGCGGATCGGGATAAGGCGTAGCATGTCTGTGCAGGTTGATCTGCGGGTCGAGGATGCGCGCTGGCGGGATTTGCCCGAGCTTGATGGGTTGTGCCAAAGCGCGATTGAGGCGGGCGCGCGGCATGCCAAACGAGACGGACCGGCGTGTCTTGATGTTCTGCTGACCGGAGACGCCGCCCTCGCCGCGCTGAATGTGCAATGGCGCGGCAAGGACGGGCCGACCGATGTCTTGTCGTTTCCGGCCGAGGCCAATCCGGAAAATTTTCTCGGCGATATTGCCATCGCTTATGATATATCTCTAAGGGACGCCGCGCACAGCGGGATTACCATTGAGGCACATTTGTCACATCTTCTAATTCACGGCTTTTTACACTTGCTAGGGCATGACCATCTCGACAATGATGAGGCAAAGCGTATGGAAGCGATCGAATGCGAGGCGCTTGCCAGCCTCGGGTTCGCAAATCCGTATTCCCGAATCGCGTAGAATGGCGTTACACTTCGAGAGATCATGACCAACCTGCCATCCCAAGACGATCCAGACCCTAGCCCGAAACCCAAGCGCGGCCTGTTTGGCTTTGCCCGCCGCGCGAAATCGGATGCGAAGACGGGCGCAAACGCCCGGCAGACCCTCAATTCGGGGCACTCTGCGATGCGGCTGCGTTTGCAGGAGTTCGAACAGGCGCGGGTGGAAGATGCGATGATCCCGCGCGCGGACATTGTCGCGGTCGAGGTCGAGACGCGGTTTGACGAACTGATCACGATTTTTGCCGAAGCGACCCATTCGCGCCTGCCCGTCTATCGCGACACGCTCGACAATCCGATCGGCTTTGTTCACATCAAGGATGTGGTCGGCGAGATTGCCCGTGATGGACCGACGGCCAAAAAGCCGCTCGAGCGCATTGTCCGCAACACATTGATTGTGCCGCCGTCCATGCCGCTTGGCGATCTGCTTGTGAAAATGCAGGCCACGCGGATCCATCTGGCAATTGTGGTGGACGAATATGGCGGCACGGACGGGTTGATCTCGCTCGAAGATCTGGTCGAGGAAATTGTCGGCGAGATCGAGGACGAGCATGATACGGGCACGCCGATGCTGACGGCGCGCGGGCCTGCGGTCTGGGAAGTCGATGCGCGGATGGAGATTGAGGATTTTGCCGAACAGACCGGCATCAATCTCGAACTGGCCGATTATGAAGACGAGATCGACACGCTGGGCGGGGTGGCTTTTGCGCTGGCCGGACGGATCCCCGAACGCGGCGAAGTGCTCTGCCATCCCGACGGGACCGATTTCGAGATTATCGACGCAGACAGCCGCCGCATACGCCGGATGAAGCTGCGTAAGAGAGAGACGGACAAAAAAGAGATGGGCAAGACAGAGGCTGGCAAATGACGCAGCGTGTGAGAAGTCATGGCTTTACCGCGCTTGGTCCGATGCAAGAAGCGTTTGCGCGGCTGCAAGGCTGGCGGGCGCATGGTGTTGCGATACTGCTCGGGGCGATGGGCGCGCTGGCCTTTGCGCCTTTTCACCTTAGCCTGATCCTCGTTTTCTCGTTTACGGGCCTGATCTGGATGATTGATGGCGCGCGTGGGGCCAAAAAGTGGGGTAAAGTCGTATTTGCGCGCGGCTGGGCGTTTGGCTTCGGCTTTTTCCTTGTCAGCTTGCACTGGATTGCCTTTGCGTTTCTGGTCGAGCCGGAAAAGCACGCTATTTTGTTGCCGCTGCCGCTGATCATTCTGCCAGCGGGGCTTGGGCTGATCTGGGGCGCGGGGGCGTTCTTTGCCGGCGCTTTCTGGTCGTCCTCCCCTTCGCGGGTCTTTGTGTTTGCGATCTTTTTCTCGATGGCGGAATTTGTTCGCGGCACTTTGTTTGGCGGGTTTCCGTGGAATCTGCCGGGCACGACATGGACGCCGGGCGGGCCGCTCTCGCAGGCCGCATCAATTGGCGGGGTGTATTGGCTGACGCTGATGACGGTGTTTGTGATGTCCACGCCTGCTGCGCTGGTTGATACGCGCGAGACGGATAAAATCGGCCAACGCGTTCTGCCGGCTCTGATGGCGGTGATCCTTGTCGGGCTGGGCTGGACGTGGGGGGCCCAAAGGCTCAGCGAGCCGACAACGGTCTACCGACAATCGGTCAGCCTGATGGATGCGGGCCTGCCGCAAGACGAGAAATGGGACATCTCGCCGAATGAGGTGCTGGTGCGTTACCTCACCCTGCTTGAACATGGCGAACGGGCCGACAGCGATGTTGTGATCTGGCCCGAAGCGGCCATTCCGGTGGCCGTTCTGCAAGACCCTAATGCGCTTGACGCGATTTCGGCTTTTATCGGCGAGCGTAAACTTATTCTCGGCACACCAAGAAGCGAACGTGTCCGCACCTCGGATGCGAGCCTGTCGGATGATCCGGATGCGCGCCACTGGTTCAACTCGCTTGCGGTTATCGACAGGACCAGTGCGAGCACAGGACAGCCGCTGGCGCTTTATGATAAGCATAGGCTCGTGCCGTTCGGAGAGCTTTCGGCGACAAGCATTATCCCCTTTGGCGATCAATTGCGCGACGTTCTGCCGGAGACTTTGCAGCAGGCGGTGCCGTCGGGTTTCAAGCCCGGCCCAGGCCCCGAGATTGCCTATCCTGGCACCGATAGCGGCGTGCGGCCGTTTAATGCGCTGATCTGTTATGAGGGGCTGTTTCCGGGCATTCCGCGCCACAGAAACGCCCGTCCACGTGCGGACTGGATGGTGCTGATCTCCAATGATGCCTGGTTCGGACGCGGCATGGGACCGGCCCAGCACTATGCCCAGAACCGCTATCGCGCGATTGAAACCGGCCTGCCACTGGCCCGTGTGGCCAGTCGCGGGGTAACGGCGATGATTGACGGATTTGGCCGTGAGACCGACCGCGGCGCGCAGATTGAGGGCGATCCGGAGGGCTGGCAGTCGTCTATGGTGCGCACCCATTTGCCTGTCGCGCTTGATCCAACGCCATATTACCGTAGGGGTAATCTTTTCTTCGCTCTCAATTTTATCGTGTTTTCGATTCTAGCTTTTTTGGCGTGGCGGCGTTAAGACAGGCCGCAAACGTATTCAAGGTGGGAAAATGTCCGAAAGTAAAATGCCCAGCGGCATCGACAGATTGGTAGGTCAGCGGTTGCGATGGCGACGGCGCGAATTGCGTCTGACGCAGGAAAAACTAGGCGATCTATTGAACCTGACATTTCAGCAGGTCCAGAAATATGAAAAAGGGGTCAACCGGATCTCCGCTGGCCGACTTTATGAAGTGGCCGCAGCTTTGGGCGTCCCGATTGGCTATTTTTATGATGGCGCTTCCGAATTGCTGCCCAGTACCAGCGGGCGGGTTTCTGAAAATCTTGACGCCGGGACCACGCCGGTGCTGAGCCCGGAGGCGGTCGAACTGGTCACCGCTTTTGAGTCGATCACCGATCCAGCGATGCGCAAAACTCTTTTGGACACGGTGAGCAATACCGCCGCAGCCCTCAATCGGGACAAGCCTGCAAGCTAGTTGTCCTTTGTCCGAGTGACCTGCACAGTCCAATATGGTTGACATCGGCTTTCAGTCAGGATTGATGATGGCCGCAATTCAAATCACCCAACACGACAAGGCATAGGAGCCTCAAATTATGAGCAGCAGACCGTTTGTATTTACCAGCGAAAGCGTCTCCGAAGGCCACCCGGATAAAGTGTGCGACCGCGTGTCGGACACGATTGTCGATTTGATCTATCAAGAGGCGATTGATCGCGGGTTTGACACAAGCGCGGTTCGGGTTGCCTGCGAAACGGCGGCGACCACCAATCGGGTGTCCCTGCTTGGCGAGGTGCGTTGTCCGGACGGGTTTAATGTCGAAACCGATAGCGCGGCGCGCGACAAGGTCGAGGCGGCCGTGCGCGGCGCGGTCAAGTCCATCGGATATGAGCAAGACGGGTTCCACTGGGAAAACCTCGACTTTTCAAACTTCCTGCACGGCCAGTCTGCCCATATTGCGCAAGGCGTTGATGCATCGGGCAACAAGGAAGAAGGCGCGGGC
The DNA here is from genome assembly GCA_938049795.1 of uncultured Hyphomonadaceae bacterium. Lineage (GTDB taxonomy): Bacteria > Pseudomonadota > Alphaproteobacteria > Caulobacterales > Hyphomonadaceae > CALLCD01. The sequence continues at coordinate 7,781 of CALLCD010000224.1, forward strand.
GATCAGGGCATTATGTTTGGCTATGCTTCGGCTGAGACCGACGAGTTGATGCCGGCAACGCTTGTCTACTCGCACAAGATCCTTCAGCGCATGGCCGAGCTGCGCCACTCCGGGGCGCGTCCCGAGTTTGAGCCGGATGCGAAAAGCCAGATCAGCCTACGCTATGAGGATGGCAAGCCGGTTGGCGCCACGTCCGTCGTTGTTTCGACCCAGCACAAGGACGGTCTCAGCGCGAATGACATCCGCGAACTGGTCCGGCCGATTGTGCAGGAGGTTCTGCCCGCAGGCTGGTTCCCGCCCGAAGACGAGTTCTACGTCAACCCGACCGGCACATTTGTTATCGGTGGACCGGATGGCGATGCGGGTCTGACCGGACGCAAGATCATTGTCGACACTTATGGCGGCGCAGCGCCTCATGGTGGCGGCGCGTTTTCGGGCAAAGACCCAACCAAAGTGGATCGGTCGGCCGCTTATGCCAGCCGGTATCTCGCCAAGAATGTGATTGCGGCGGGTCTTGCGGCTCGCTGCACATTGCAGCTGTCCTATGCGATCGGTGTGGCCAAGCCGCTCTCGATCAATGTCAATCTGCACGACACCGGGCATGTCGATGAGGCGCGGCTTGAAACCGTTCTGGCGGAGATTATGGACCTGACCCCGCGCGGGATCAGAACACATCTTGATCTGAACAAGCCGATCTATGCGCGCACGGCGGCTTATGGCCATTTCGGACGGACCCCCGAAGCCGATGGCGGCTTTAGCTGGGAGAAGACCGATCTGGTCGAGGCGCTCAAGTCGAGCTTTGCCTAAAAATCCCCCACAAGGCCGCCCCAATGGCCCAAGGCCGATGCGCACGTTCGGGCGGATTGGTGGACGGGCTCTGTCGCCGCGACAGCAAAATCTGGTCGACACTTTATTGCCTTCCCTCTCGGTGCCAGATGCCAAAGCCGGTGCCCTGCCCCCCCGCTCGCTGTTCGGGTTTGATCCGGATGAGGTCTGGCTCGAGATCGGATTTGGTGGCGGTGAGCATTTAACGGGTCAGGCGGCCCGGCATTCGAATATCGGCCTGATCGGCTGTGAGCCCTTTATCGAAGGTATGGCCAAGGCGCTTGGGCAGATCGAGGATCATGGGCTGAGCAATGTCCGGCTGCATATGGATGATGCGCGGCCGGTGATCGCAAGGCTGGCGGAGCACAGTATTGACCGCGTGTTTATTCTGTTTCCCGACCCGTGGCCAAAAAAACGCCAGCAGAAACGCCGCCTGATCCAGCCGGACTTTCTCGATGGTGTTGCCCGTATCCTCAAACCCTGTGGCCGGTTGCGCTTTGCGACGGATGTTAAATCCTATGCCGATGAGGCACTTGGCCATTTTCTCGCCCATCCGGAGTTTGACTGGACCGCCACCCGCGCCGACGATTGGCGGACCCCGCCTTCGGACCACATCACCACACGCTATGAGACCAAGCAACTTGGCGATTGCGCACCAGTTTGGTTTGAGTTTCAGCGCGCATAGCTTCGCGGCAAGTCCCGGCCAATATCGAAGGGACAATGACCCGATTTTCCTTGACGTATTGTCGCAGTTGTGCGCCGTTAACAATATCGGTACCGTTCGGTCAAGCTAAAGACCACCGCCTCTCCGGCGACCTGTAGTTTCGGCCAGACGATATCGGTCTGTTCTGAAAAGGTCTTGCCGATCGGATCGGGGCAGTTCTTAGAACTATGAATTAGGAGCCGCAAATGGCGACGGGCACAGTAAAATGGTTTAATGACACCAAAGGTTTTGGCTTTATCAAGCCAGACGATGGCGGCGGTGATGTGTTTGTACACATCTCGGCCGTTGAAAAGTCAGGTCTTCGCACGCTCAAAGAAGAGCAGGCGATTGAATACGAACTTTACACAGACGAGCGTCGCGGGAAAACATCCGCAGTTGATCTCAAGGTCAGCTAAGGGTTTCTGGCGCGTGCCATGAAATTCGGGCAAAAGAACAGGTGACAGGGCCGGTATTCGGCTCTATATATGTTTGCAAGTCGAAAATATATCGGCGGCGGTTCTTCCAAAGAAGGGCCGCCGCTTTTTATTATCTGGAACCCGAGCGCCCTTCAAAGCCCGCTCGACATGTTTGAAAGAGAAAGGCCCGCCCGCTGTGATCGCACAATCCGAACAGGAAAAGCGCATCCTCTCCCTGATCCACCCGATAGCGGAAGATCAGGGCATGGAGATCGTGCGCGTGCGGATTATGGGCGGACGTCAGCCGCTTTTGCAGATCATGGCCGAGAAAGAAGGCGGCGCGCCGACCGATGTCGAACACTGCAAGCGCCTGTCCAAAGCCATGTCGATTGTGTTTGACGAGGTGGACCCGATCACCGAGCGCTATACGCTGGAGGTTTCGACCCCGGGCATTGACCGCCCGCTGACCCGGCCGGGCGATTTCGAGCGCTGGAAAGGTCAGGCGGCCAAGCTTGAACTGATCCGTCCGCTTGAGGGCCGGCGCAAGTTTCAAGGCGTGCTTAGCGGCGAGAAAGATGGTAAGGTCATCTTGCAGCTCGATGACGAGACCGAACTTGAAGCAGAGATTGGCGAACTGGCCAAAGCCAGCCTGATCTTGACCGACCAGTTAATCGAAGCGACCCGCACGGCCGGAACGCTTCCCCCACAAGATGATGATCTCGAAGGGTTCGAGATTGATGAGCAAACCAGTCTGACAGACGAAGACGATCTTCAGGAGACATGAGATGAGCAATATCGGCGTATCGGCCAACCGGCTCGAGATTCTTCAAATCGCCCGCGCAGTGGCCGAAGAGAAAAACATCGACAAGGCAATTGTGATCGAAGCCATGCAGGAGGCCATCGAAAAGGCGGCCAAATCCCGCTATGGTCAGGAACATGACATCCGCGCTGTGATCGACACTGAAAGCGGCGAGCAGAGCCTGTGGCGGGTGCAGACCATTGTGGCTGATGACGAGATGGAAGATCCGGTTCAGCAAATGAGCCTGACCGAAGCGCGCAAGATCGACACCGAGCTTGAGCCGGGCGATGAGGTCAAGGAAGAATTGCCGCCGTTTGATTTTGGCCGTGTTGCTGCGCAGTCGGCCAAGCAGGTGATCATGCAAAAGGTGCGCGACGCTGAACGCGAGCGCCAGTTTAACGAGTTTTCCAGCCGCGAAGGCGAAGTGCTCAATGGCATCGTCAAGCGCGAGGAATATGGCCATGTCATTGTCGATCTGGGGCGTGCCGAGGGCATTATCCGGCGCAATGACGGCATCCAGCGCGAGAATTTCCAGCCCGGTGACCGCGTGCGCGCCTATCTCTACAAGGTTAGCCGCGAGATCAAAGGCCCGCAGATTTTCCTCAGCCGCGCCCATCCGGACTTTATGAAGCAATTGTTTTCCCAGGAAGTGCCGGAAGTTTATGATGGCGTGATCCAGATCAAGGCGTGTGCGCGCGATCCGGGGAGCCGCGCGAAAATCGGCGTGATCTCGAATGACAGCTCGATTGATCCGGTCGGCGCGTGTGTGGGTATGCGCGGGGCGCGGGTTCAGGCTGTTGTGGGCGAGCTTGCGGGCGAGAAGATCGACATTATCCCGTGGTCGTTTGATGATGCGACTTTTATCGTGAACGCATTGCAGCCGGCGGAAGTGTCGAAAGTGGTGCTGGACGAAGACGAGCGCCGCGTGGAAGTTGTGGTGGCGGATGACCAGTTCCCGCTGGCGATTGGCCGGCGCGGGCAAAATGTCCGCCTCGCCTCGCAGCTGACCGGCTGGCAGATTGATCTGGTCACCGAGAGCCAGGATTCCGAACGCTATCAGCGCGAGTTTATCGAGCGGACAAATCTGTTCATGAAGGCGCTTGATGCGGAC
>CALLCD010000225.1 GCA_938049795.1 uncultured Hyphomonadaceae bacterium
CCAAAAGGGCGAATACACCAATGCGGCAGGTCCGGGCATTGATGTCTACTCCATGCGCCAGCCGCTCGGCGTGTGCGCGGGCATCACCCCGTTCAACTTCCCCGCCATGATCCCGATGTGGATGTTCGCTATGGCCATCGCAGCGGGCAACACCTTCATCCTCAAACCGTCCGAAAAAGACCCTTCCGTGCCGATGCGGCTTGGCGAGCTGTTCCTCGAAGCAGGCGCGCCCGAAGGTGTGCTCAATGTCGTCAATGGCGACAAAACCGCCGTTGACGCCATTCTCGACCACAAAAGCGTTAAGGCCATCAGCTTTGTCGGCAGCTCGGACATCGCCCAATATATCTATGCGCGCGGCACCGCCAACGGCAAACGCGTTCAAGCCATGGGCGGAGCCAAAAACCACGGCATCATCCTGCCCGACGCCAATATGGACCAAGCCGTCAAAGACATTGTTGGCGCCGCCTATGGCTCGGCTGGCGAACGCTGCATGGCGCTGCCCGTTGTCGTCCCCGTTGGCCAGAAAACCGCAGACGAGTTCATCGAACGCATCAGCGATGAAGTGGCCAAGCTTAAAGTCGGCATCTCGACCGACAAAGACGCCCATTACGGCCCCGTCGTCTCCGCCGCGCACAAAGCCAAGATCGAAGACTATATCCGCATCGGCGCCGAAGAAGGCGCAGACCTCCTGATCGACGGACGCGGCTTCTCGCTACAGGGCTATGAGAACGGCTTTTTCGTCGGCCCAAGCCTTTTCGACAATGTCAAACCGGGGATGAAGACCTATGACGAAGAAATCTTCGGCCCCGTCCTGCAAGTTGTCCGAGCGGAAACCCTCGAAGAGGCCGCCCGTCTGCCCTCTGACCACCAATACGGCAACGGCGTCGCCATCTTCACCCGCAATGGCCGCGCCGCACGCGATTTCGCCGCCTCGGTCAATGTCGGCATGGTCGGCGTCAATGTCCCCATCCCCGTGCCCGTCAGCTATCACACATTTGGCGGCTGGAAACGCTCCGCCTTTGGCGACACCAACCAATACGGCACCGAAGGCACGCGCTTCTGGACGAAAATCAAAACCGTCACCCAACGCTGGCCCGAAGGCGATGTCGGCGATCAGGCCTTCATCATCCCGACCATGAACTAGGACGGACCATCCCCTTCAAGGGCCGCAGCTTGCCTATTCCCAAGCTGCGGCCTAAGCTTTTCTAAGAGGTTGAAGGGGAAACACTCATGACCAAACAGATCGCAATCGCGCTCGCCGCGCTCGCACTGGCCGCCTGCACACCGGACACCGCGCCCCAACCGAACACCACCGAGACCACCGCCGTCCCACAAGAGGAAGCGGCCACCGCAAGCCTCACCATCACCGAAGACATCTACCCCCATCCCGAAAAACAACCCAATTTCGGCCCCCGCGCAGGCTCGATCAGCTTCACAGACACAGACCCCGGCCCCACCATTGGCGGCACATTGACAATGGACCGCGCCGTCGATGCCAATGGCGTCTTACTCGATGAAACCGAAGAAGGCATCTCCGCCTATATGATCCATTGGGGGCTGGAAGTCGGCGCGCCCGGCACCGGGGACGACGCCGGCAATGGCGACCTTGGCGGCAACTGCCGCGGCTTTCGCGACACCGGCCACGTCGTCATGATCAAAGCCGACGCCATCAGCAACGGCGAAACCCTAAGCTGGGACATCCCCCAAGGCACCAAAATCCCCGAAGACGCAATCTACTTCGTCGGCCACACACTCTACGGCGAGATCCACAACCTCGCCAAATGCACCCAAACCCCGATCGACAATCTGGTAGAATAATCCGCCTGGCAGGGGCACCAAAGAGCTGATTAGACAAGCAAAAAAATGTAGCTATTGACTACATTACGCCCCTAAGATACAGTTCTAATGTGAAGAGAATAATATACCAACGCCCAGCGCTTAAAGCACTTCGCAAAATGCCTGCAAACACCGCCAAACGCATTATCAACAAGATCGAGGCTTACGCAGAGCAACCTGCGACTATGTCAAAAAACGTCAAAGCGCTCACAGGAACAGACGCCATCCGCCTGCGCATTGGTGATTGGCGCGTCATCATGATCGACGGCGAAGTGCTCGACATCATCAAAATCGCCGCGCGCGGTTCAGTTTATAAAGGATAGGAGACCCTATGGCCGATACGACAACCATCACCGACACAGAAGTCACTCTGTCACGCGCCGACTATGACATCCTGCTGGAGGCCGCCGAGGAATTGGCCGACATCAAATCCGTTCGGGCGTATCTCGAAGACCGCTCAGAGGGGCTGCCCTCCGAATACGTCAAACGCATGATCGACGGCGACAGCCCTCTCAAGCTTTGGCGTCAGTTTCGCGGCCTAAGCCAAACACAGCTTGCGCAAAGCTCTGGCGTAAATCGTGTTCAAATCAGCAATATCGAAAATCAAGAAAAAACTGGATCAGTGAGAACGCTGTCGCGTCTTGCTCGCACGCTGGACATCTGCGTCGACGATCTGATCCTTGATGAAGATTAGAGCGAGACAAGGCGCGCTAAACCCATCCGCCTGGCAGGGGCACCAGGATTTGAACCCGGGACCCTCGGTTTTGGAGACCGATGCTCTACCAGCTGAGCTATACCCCTTCAGGCGGAAACGGTGTTTTGCCTCAAACGGCGACGCAGCGCAATCCTTAGATCCCCCTGAACCGCGAAAATCGCACAAACAAAAAAGCCGCCCCAAAAAGGAGCGGCTTTTCTAATTGCATCTGTAGCGCAGTATCTGCCTACTTCTTGATCGCCGAGACGACGCCGGCGCCGACGGTGCGGCCGCCTTCGCGGATCGCGAAGCGGAGGCCCTGGTCCATCGCGATGGGCTGGATCAGTTCAACGTCGAATTTGAGATTGTCACCCGGCAGAACCATTTCCTTGTCCGCAGGCAAGGTCACAACACCCGTCACATCCGTCGTCCGGAAGTAGAACTGCGGACGGTAGTTGGTAAAGAAAGGTGTGTGGCGTCCGCCCTCTTCCTTGGTCAGGATATAGGCTTCGGCTTCAAATGTCGTGTGCGGTGTAATTGATCCGGGTGCGCACAATACTTGACCACGCTCGACGCCTTCACGGTCGATGCCCCGGATCAGCGCGCCGATATTGTCGCCCGCCTGCCCCTGATCGAGCAGCTTACGGAACATTTCAACACCAGTACATGTGGTTTTCTGCGTGTCGCGGATGCCAACGATTTCGATCTCGTCGCCAACTTTGACAATGCCGGTTTCGACACGGCCTGTGACAACTGTGCCGCGACCGGAGATCGAGAACACATCTTCCACAGGCATCAGGAAGGGCTGGTCAACTGGACGGTCAGGGGTCGGAATATATTCGTCCACCTGCGCCATCAGTTCAAGAACCTTGTCCTTGCCAATCGCGTCGTCACGGCCTTCAACCGCAGCCAGCGCGGAGCCGGCAATGATCGGAATATCGTCGCCCGGGAAGTCGTAGGAGCTCAGCAGTTCGCGGATTTCCATTTCGACCAGTTCGAGCAATTCTTCATCATCAACCTGATCGACTTTGTTCATGAACACGACGAGCGCAGGAACACCAACCTGGCGGGCAAGCAGAATGTGCTCGCGCGTTTGTGGCATCGGGCCGTCAGCGGCGTTGACCACGAGAATGCCGCCATCCATTTGCGCCGCGCCGGTGATCATGTTTTTCACGTAGTCCGCATGGCCCGGGCAATCAACGTGCGCATAGTGACGGTTTTCCGTCTCATATTCGACGTGCGCTGTGTTGATCGTGATGCCGCGCGC
>CALLCD010000226.1 GCA_938049795.1 uncultured Hyphomonadaceae bacterium
GCGATTGCCCAATTTGCCGCCACGTTAGGCTCCTTTGTTGCTTTACCTGTTGGCGGTTTGCCCGTTAGGTTTGGTGGAATGAAATTCTATCCATCGCATAAAGGACATTTGCCATGAAAGCCATCCTCTCAAAGACTGTTGGTGGGCCTGAGACGCTTGTACTTGAAGACGTGCCGAGCCCAGAGGGCGGGGCGGGACAAGTTGTGATCTCGGTCAAGGCGTGCGGGGTGAATTATCCGGATGTGTTGATCATTCAGGACAAGTACCAGTTCAAGCCGCCGCGTCCGTTCTCGCCGGGCGGGGAAGTGGCGGGGATCGTCAAATCGGTCGGCGAGGGGGTGACCCATGTCAAAGTGGGCGACCGTGTGCTGGCCTCTACGGGCAATGGCGGCATGGCCGAGGAAGTGGTTGCGGCGGCGCATGGGGTGACGCCGATCCCGGACGAGATGCCGTTTGAGGAAGCGGCGGCGTTCGTTCTGACTTATGGGACGTCTTATTATGCGCTGAAAGATCGCGCGGACCCGAAACCGGGTGAGAAGCTGCTCATCCTTGGCGCTGCGGGCGGGGTTGGTCTTGCGGCGCTTGAACTTGGCAAAGCAATGGGGCTTGAGGTCATCGCGGCCTGTTCGACGCAGGAAAAGGTTGATCTGTGCCTCTCCAAAGGGGCCGATAAGGGACTGATCTATCCGGTGGGCGAGCTTGACCGTGACCAGCAAAAAGCGCTGTCGAACGAGATCAAGGCGGTGTCTGATGGCGGGGTGGATATTATTTATGATGCGGTCGGCGGGGCCTATTCCGAGCCGAGTTTGCGCGCGATGAATTGGGAGGGGCGGTTCCTTGTGATCGGGTTTCCGGCGGGCATTCCGAAATTGCCGCTTAATCTGACGCTGCTCAAATCATGCGATGTGCGCGGCGTGTTCTGGGGCGCAGCGGTGGCGCGCGATCCGGCGGGGCATATGGCCAATGTCAAAGACCTGTTCGGGCTTTATGCCGAGGGCAAGATCAAGCCGCATGTCTCGAGCACGTATCCGCTGGCAGAATCTGCCGCTGCGATCACCGAACTGATGGAGCGCCGCGCCAAGGGGAAAGTGGTTGTGGTGATGAACGGGTGATTGCGCCGGACGACACGCTGCTTGCCGGACTGAAGGCGCGCTATGACGAACCGCAGCGCGCCTATCATAGCTGGGTGCATATCGAGGCTTTGCTGGGGCATTTCGAGACGTTTGCCGATCAGATCCACGACAGGACACGCGTGTTGTGGGCGCTTTATTGGCATGATGCCGTGTATGATCCGATGCGTGGGGACAATGAACAGGTCAGCGCGGATCTGTTGCGCCGTGAGGGAGCCGGGGTCTTGTCGGCCGAGACGCTGGAAGAGGCGGCGGTCATCATAGAAGCGACGGCGAAGCATCAATTGCCCAACAGTCTGTCTGGCGAGGTGCTCTTGGATGCGGCGCTGTTTCTCGACTTGGATCTGTCGATCCTCGGGGCGCGGGCGGAGGTGTTTGATGTCTATGAGGACAATATCAGGCGCGAATATGGCTTTGTGCCGGAAGATGCCTATCGCGCCGGACGCGCGGCGATTCTCAAAGGCTTTCTCGGGCGGGACCGGCTCTATTTTACGGACACATGCGGGGTGCTCTGGGAAGCGCCTGCGCGGGCTAATCTGGCGCGGTCTATTGCGCGGCTTGGGGTTTAGCGTTTTGTTTGTGTGGTGATTGTTCTGTATGCTCTGTGGTGAGGGCTGTCCCAACTAGCGATTCCCCGCGACTTGATCGCGGGGTCCAGCACTTGTTTTTGCAAGTATTGAAAGGGCAGGTTATTTGCCGGATGTTTCAAATTGGGGGTCTTGGTCTCGATGAAGTCAAACGGACTATGCCTCATAATTTTGGAGTTGGGCCCCGCGGTCAAGCCGCGGGGAGTCGCAGGTGGTGAGTGAGGGGGGCTCGGTTTGCGGTTCCCCGCGACTTGATCGCGGGGTCCATCACCTGTTTTTGCAACCAATGAAGAGGCAGATTATTTGCCAGATGTTTCTCATTGAGGGTCTTGGTCTCGATGAGGTCAAAGCGGGCCATGCCTCATGGTTTTGGAGTTGGGCCCCGCGGTCAAGCTGCGGGGAGTCGCGCGTGGGGTGCAGGTAGGCGGCGCACTCTTTAGCTCACCCGTTCGACCATCATGTGTTTGATGTTCGCAATCGCCTTGGCGGGGTTTAGGCCTTTCGGGCAGACTTGCGCGCAGTTCATGATGGTGTGGCAGCGATAGAGTTTGAACGGGTCTTCGAGATCGTCGAGCCGGTCGCCGGTGCTTTCGTCGCGACTGTCGATCAGCCAGCGATAGGCCTGGAGCAAAGCGGCGGGGCCGAGATATTTGTCGCCATTCCACCAATAGGACGGGCAGGAGGTCGAACAGCAGGCGCACAGGATGCATTCATACAGCCCGTCAAGATGGGCGCGGTCGTCTTCGGTCTGTTTCCATTCGCCTTCGGGGGCGGGCGTGTCGGTTTTGAGAAAGGGCTGCACATAGGCGTGCTGGGCATAGAAATTGGTCAGATCCGGGACGAGATCGCGCACGACCGGCTGATGGGGCAGGGGCGCGATTGTGATGGTCTTGCCGGCGACTTCATCCCAGCCGCGCGTGCAGGCAATGGTGTTGTGGCCGCCAATGTTCATCGCGCATGAGCCGCAAACGCCCTCTCGGCAGGAGCGGCGGAAGGCGAGCGTCGGGTCGATATTGTTTTTGATATAGATCAGGATGTCGAGCACCATTGGCCCGCATTTGGTGGTGTCTACATAGTAGGTGTCCCAACGCGGATTGCCGCCCTCTTCGGGATTGTAGCGGTAGATCTTGAACGCTTTGATCTTCGCGCCAGCCTCATTTGCGGGCTTGGGCCAGGTTTTTCCGGTTTTTGGCTTGGAGCCTTTGGGAAGG
>CALLCD010000227.1 GCA_938049795.1 uncultured Hyphomonadaceae bacterium
CCCGCCACATCAAGCGCGCCGCCCATGATCACAAGCTGAGCGAGATTGGAGACGAAATCAGCGTCCTTCTCGATGGCGCGCGCGACATTTGTCAGCGGACCGATGGCGCAGAGCGTGATCTCGCCCGGGGCCTCGCGCGCCGCCCGCACGAGGAAGTCGGACGCGTCTTCGGCCTCACGCTCGCGGAGGGGCGCACTGATCTCATAATCGCCAAAGCCATGCTTGCCGTGGACAAAATCGGCAGGCGGATTGGGAGGAATGGCGAGCGGCACAGCTTGACCCTGATAGACCGGCTCTCTCCCGCCCGACAAATCGCCAAGCCAGAGCGCATTTCGCGTCGCGTCTTCTATGGTCACATTGCCGAAAACAGTGGTCAGCGCGACGAGGTCGATCCCGGGGTACGCATGGGCGTAGAAATAGGCCATCGCATCGTCAACGCCCGGGTCCGTATCAATGATCAGTTTCATTCCGTCCGCTCCCCGTGCCATCGGCCCACGCCCCTCACGCTAAACCACTTTTCGCGCGGGGTGTATAGTCAGCCGCAATCCTTGCCCGGGCATAGCAGTTTTCTCTGGACACACACGCCGCCTCACCTGCTATAGAGCGCGCAAACCACAAGAGCGACTTTACGACCCTATGAGCAAGACATTTATCAAGGCCGAGACCCTTCTGGCCGATTCTTATGAACTCGGTATGCGGGTGCTCGAATCAGGCTTCCGGCCAACATTCCTGCTCGGCGTCTGGCGCGGGGGCACGCCGGTCGGAATTGCGATGCAGGAGCTGTTCGAAATCCACGGCCTGAAGATGAACCATTTTGCCATCCGCACTTCGTCTTATGGCAGCGGTATGGAAGCGGCAGACACGGTTCAGGTGTTTGGCTTGCAGCATGTGGTCGATACGGTAAATGTCGATGACAAGCTTCTGATCATTGATGACGTGTTCGACAGTGGACGGAGCATCTCGGCCATCATCGACAATCTGCGCGCCAAGAGCCGCCGCAACACGCCCGCCGACATCAAGGTCGCCACCGTCTACTACAAGCCTGGCCGGAACAAGACCGCGCGCGTGCCGGACTTCTACATCCACGAGACGGAAAACTGGCTCGTCTTCCCGCACGAGATGAAGGGCTGCACGCTGGAGGAGCTTGCCGAACACAAGCCCCTGCCCAAACGCATCTTTGACCTCAAGCTCGACCTTTAAGGCACGGGCGTCACCGCGCTCTGATTGAGCAAGCCAAGCCCTGCCGCATCAACCGCGCTGCGGAAGGCGGCCAGCTCACCCTCGATCAAGCCATTGGTGCTTGCCACCGCCTCGGCCACCGCCACACGCGCGCGCTCAAGCTCGGCAAGCGCAGCGGAGGACGGGCCATCGAAGGTCGATCCGAGATAGAAGGCGGCTGTGCCAATCTGGCTGCCGACCTTGTCCGCATTGTACACAATCCCGCGCGTCTGAGGCGGCACACGGAAGCGTTCTTCAGCATCGGTGAGCGCCGTTTTGAGTGCTTTGGCGTCCGCTTCGAGATCGGCATAGGGGTTTGCGCCCGCATCCGGCCCGCGCACCGCTTTCTCAGCTTTGATCAGCGCTTCAACCGTCTCGACATCACGGCGCGCCGCGAGAATATTGCGCAAGGCGGCATTCATCTGTGCTTGAAGGGCTTGAACCTCGTCGAGCGCGGCAGCATTGGCCAGCTGCGCGTCCAGCGTATACGGGCTGCGCGGATCAGCGAGCACATTGATCGTGCCGCTCGCGGTTTGCCCGTCAAAGGCAATGCGCACCGTATAGGCGCCAGGGACCACTTCGCGGCCAGCCGGAAGCGTACCATCCTTCGGAGCATCTTCGGCCGAAACCGGACGCAAGCCGTCGCGGCGCAAATCCCATACGGCGCGATTGATGCCCTGATGCACATCGGTCTTGAAAGTGCGCACGGTTTGACCCGATGCATTGACGATGCTGATCGTCGCTTTCTTGGGCTTGGCCGCATCTTCCGCGTCCGCATCCCCATTGCGGCTTGCTCGTTCAGCCGCAGCGCGTTCACGCTCACGCGCCTTGTCCGGATGGGGCAGATCATCCCCGCTCGCCATAAAGGTCACCATCGCCCCATAAGGCGCATTATCGGCGCGGAACTCGCCATTGCCGGTAAACCGCGTCGAAGGCGTCTGGGCGGGCCGGTATTGCTGGCCGTCGGTAATGTTCAGAAGCGCAAACCGCTCGGAGAAATTGCGCGGCGCAAGATTCCTCAGCGCAGCAATATCCTCGATCACGAAAGCGGCGCGGCCATGCGTGCCAACGACCAGATCATTCTCGCGGGTCTGCAAAGCCAGATCAGCGATTTGCACGGTCGGGACACCTTGGGTCCATTTCATCCAGCTGCGCCCGCCATTATGGCTGATGTGCAGGCCAAATTCTGTGCCGAGAAACAAGAGATCAGGGTCCACATTGTCTTGCAGGATCGAGGTCGCGTAACCGCTCACCGCGCCATCAACGAGCGGCACCCAGTCCCGACCATAATTCTCGAGCCGGTAGGCATAGGGCGTCATGTCCCCTCGCCGGTGATCATCGAGCACAATGAAAGCGACGGACGGATCATGCGGGGACGGATAAATCATCGGCACCCACGCCCCTTGCGGACCGTCGCGCAACCGGCCCTCAATGCTCTGCCAGTCTTCGCCGCTATTGCGGGTGACATGGACACGGCCATCATCGCTGCCAACCCAGATCACACCCTCTTCCACAAGGCTTGGCGCAATCATGGTGATCGAGGTGTAATTCTCCGCCGCTGTCACATCTGGCGTCAGCCCACCACTTTCGCGGAAGGTCTGGACTTGCGGATTGTTCGTGGTCAGATCGCCGCTGATCGCTTGCCATGTCAGGCCGCGATCGGTTGACTTGTGCACGAACTGGCTGCCGAGATAGATCACGCCTGCATCAAACGGGTCTTGCGCAAAACCGGCATTCCAGTTGAACCGCAAATCCTCGCCCGCAATCGGGTCCGGCTTGATCAGACGGCTCTCCCCGCTGTCCATATCCCAGCGATAGAGCACACCGCCCTGACTCATCGCATAGCCGCGAGCGGCATTTTCAGGGTCCGCGCGCGTGTCAAATCCGTCGCCAAAGGCCACTTCCTGCCAGTGGAAATTTCGGATGCCGCCATTCTCGAACACTTCGGACGGGCCGTGCCATGAGCCATTATCCTGCAAGCCGCCAAGAATATTGTAGGGCACCTCATCGTCCACCGCGATATGATAAAACTGCGCAAGCGGCAAATTGCGCACAAAGCGCCATGTCTCGCCGCGATCATGGGTGATGGCAATCCCGCCATCATTGCCGTCGATCATATGGCGCGGATCGTTCGGATTGATCCACCAGGCATGGGTGTCGATGTGCACCGTATTGGACGCCGCGCAGCAATTAATCGCAGGCATATATTCAAACGTCTTACCGCCATCTTCGGAGACTTTCACGCGGCTGCCAATACGATAGACGAGATTGGCGTTTTGCGGATCAACCGCAATGTCACCATAATAAAATGGCCGGTCATTAATGTCGAAATCCTTGTTGACCAGCGTCCAGCTGCGTCCGCCATCATCAGAGCGGGCGAGCGCGCTTTCCTCAGCCTCGATCAGCGCATAGACGCGCGAAGGGTCAGACGGCGAGATTGCAAAGGCCGACCGGCCAAGCTCGCCCTTCGGCAAGCCGTCATCTTCGGTCAGCTCCGTCCAACTGTCCCCGCCATCATGGGAGACGTAAAGCCCCGAGCCCTCACCGCCCGACTTGAAGAAATACGGCCAGCGGCGGAACTCCCACATGCCCGCAAACAGTTTGAGCGGATTGCCCGGGCTCATGCGGATATCGGTCGCGCCGGTGCTGTCATTGACATAGAGGATTTTCTCCCAGCTCTCCCCACCATCTGTCGTCCGGTAGAGACCGCGATCCTCACCTGCACTCCACAGCGGTCCGAGCGCTGCGATATAGGCAATGTCCGGATTGGTCGGATGCAGCGCGATGCGGTGGATGCGTTCAGTCCGCGCCAGCCCGACACGTGTCCATGTCTGCCCGCCATCAAGCGATTTAAAAAGACCGCCCCCAACCGAGGTTGAGTTCCGCACATTCCCCTCGCCCGTGCCGACCCAGATAATATCTGGATTGGTCTGGTTGATCGCCACCGCGCCAATCGAAGCAACCGGCTGATCATCAAACACAGGAGTCCAGTTCAGCCCGCCATTTTCCGAAATCCACACCCCGCCCGTCGACGCGCCGACCACGATATGATTGGGATCGTCGGCCACAGCGTCCACCGCCGCGATCCGCCCGCTCATCCCCGCTGGCCCGACAAGGCGCGCTTCCATGCCGGCATAAAGCGACGGGTCGACCTCTTGGGCCGCGCTGACATAAAACCCAGACACAATAGCCAGCACGATTCCAGTGACAAAGTGTTTCAACATTTGCAAGCTCCTCAACCCGACCCGTTTTCATCCGTGGCATTCCGCGCAAGACTTTGCCGCCGCGCCCGCCGCTTCTGGTAGTTTTTCACATGTGGTAGAAAGAACAAGTATAAACCTGTCCCCCACAGAACAAGCAGAATCACGCCGGAGGGGAGAAACAGGAAAAGCTTGGTCCAGCCCGCAAAAAAACTGCCATCATGCAGGCTCTCGATCAGGTCCGACCGGCGATAGGCCACCTGCAAGACCTCGCCCGTGGCGGTATCGACCTGCACTTCCCAACGGTTCTCGCCAATGAACTTAATCACCCCCTTGCCCGGCTTGATGTCGGCGCGGTCGAGGTCTGCCCAGTCGTGCAATCCGGCCCGCTCTACGCCCTGCGCGGCGGCGAACAATTCAGCCAGCGACCGCTCGGGCATTTGCGCGGAGACACCGGAGACCGTCGGCGGCTGTATCCAGCTCACTTCCTTTTTCAGCATCAGGACAAGCCCCGCCCCGATCATCACCATCAATGGCAGCGCGATCACAATCGACCCCCAATGATGGACTTTGCGCAAAAGAATGCGAAGTTTCATAGCAAATGCCTATTGTTGTCGCTGGTCAGCCCTGATCTGCCAGTCAAAGGCAAATTCCCAGCAACTGCAAGAGACAAGCAACTGCAAGAGACGGGCGAACCGCACCCGCCGTGCTGGTCTTTTGCGGCGGAGGCTGTAAGCATGTCGGGCAAGTGAAAAACAGATCCCAGAGGCAAACGGCATGAAACGCATATTTCAGATTTTGGGCGCGGTGTTGCTGATCGGCCTGATCGGGCTTGGCCTCTGGCTCAAAACCCCCGCGCCTGCAAGCTTTGACCGCCAAGCCGCGCTTGATGCTGCAGAGGACTATCAGGTCCGGATCATTCGCGACGGGTATGGTGTGCCGCACATTTATGGCGCGCGTGATGCCGATGTCGCGTTCGGGCTCGCCTATGCCCATGCCGAAGACGACATCATCAACATGCAGGATGGCCGCCGTTTCGCGCGTGGACAAATGGGCCTTGCCACCGGCGCAGAAGGGGCAATCACCGATTATCTCGTCGCCACGATGCGCGCGCGCAAGTTTGCCGAAGAGAAATTCGACACCGACCTCTCCGCGGACACCCGCGCCGCGCTCGCAGGCTATTCGGCGGGCATCAATCTCTATTGCGCCGAAGAGAAAGACCGCTGCGAACCGGGCTTTGCACCCGTCACCCCGATTGACATCGTCGCGTCCTATGTCTCCCGCACCCCGTTTTTCTATGGCCTCGACGGACATTTGACCAAACTGTTTGACGGCGACATTGCGATGCTCGACGCAACCGAAGCAACCCGCGAAGCCTATCTCGGCGCAGATCACAGAATAACGCCAGGCTCGAACGCCATTGCCGTCGCCCCCTCCCGCTCGACCGATGGCCATACGCGGCTTATGGTCAATTCCCACCAGCCCTTTATCGGCCCTGTCGCGTGGTATGAAGCGCGCGTCAAATCCGAAGAGGGATGGGATATGATTGGCGGCCTGTTCCCGGGCACCCCGCTCGTCTCCCACGGCGCTACTCCAAATCTCGGCTGGGCGATCACGGTCAACAAGCCCGATCTTGTCGATTTCTACCAGTTAGAGGTCAATGACGACAAAGCCCCGACCCAATATATGTTTGACGGAGACTGGCGCGATTTCGAGATGGAGACGGTCACAATCCGCGTCAAACTCTGGGGACCGTTCAGCTTCCCTTCCAAACAGACCATCAGGCGCTCGGTCCACGGCCCCGTCTTTGACACGCCGAACGGCTTTGTTGCGGTGGCCTTTGCAGGCGCGGGCAATGTCCGCGCGGTCGAGCAATGGTTCCGCATGAACAAGGCGCAGAACTATGCGCAGTGGCAGGACGCAATGGCCGTGCAGGGCATACCGAGCTTCAATTTCGTCTATGGCGATGCGGAGGGGAATATCGGCTATTATTACAATGCGCAGGTGCCGGTCCGATCTGCCGATTGGGACTGGTCGAAAATGGCCCCCGGTGATCGCTCAGATCTGGTCTGGCAAGGCACCCATCCTTTCGGCACCGCCGCGCCTTGGGTCAGCAATCCGGCGTCCGGCTATGT
The DNA here is from genome assembly GCA_938049795.1 of uncultured Hyphomonadaceae bacterium. Lineage (GTDB taxonomy): Bacteria > Pseudomonadota > Alphaproteobacteria > Caulobacterales > Hyphomonadaceae > CALLCD01. Next base: position 6,554 of record CALLCD010000227.1, read on the forward strand.
CATCAATTCAAACCATACGCCCTTTGAGTCCACCGGCCCCGGCGACAAGCCGAACCGCGCCGACTTTCCGGCCCATTTCGGCATATCCGATCTGATGACCAATCGCGGCCTGCGCGCACAGGCGCTGTATGGCGGCGACACGGAGATCAGCGGCGAGGAATTCGTCCGCTATAAAATGGACACGCAGTTTGATCCGGCCTCGGGCATCATGACGCATTTGCGCGCGCTGGCCGCTGATCCCGACATCAAGGACAATCCGGACTTTGCCGATGCGCTCGCCCTGTTTGCCGGATGGGACGGGCATGTCACGGGCGAAACCCGCGCAGCCGGACTGGCGATCCGCGCAACCCAACTTGCGCGCGGTGTCGAAATGCGCGGCGACGGAGTAGAAGTGCCCGACCCCAAAGCCGCCCTCACCCAAGCCATCGCCGAATATATGGAAGGCTTTGGCCGGATTGATCCCGAATGGCGCGAGGTCAACCGCCACAAGCGTGCAGATGTCGATATTCCGGTCGATGGCGCACCAGACGTGTTGCGCGCGATCTACTCAATCGACAATCCGAAAGACGGCCCGCTCGGCGCCATTGCGGGTGATAGCTATATTCTCTATGCGGATTGGGACGAGACCGGCACGCCGCACATCCAGACCATCCATCAATACGGCTCGGCGACACAAGACGAGACATCGCCCCATTATGCCGATCAGGCACAGCTCTTTGCCGATGAAGGGTTCCGCACACCGCCCATGACGCTCGATGCCGTGCTAGCCGAGGCGACGCGCGATTACCAGATTGGCGGGCGCACGGACGATTAGATATGCAAAGCCTGGCCGAGGGCGCGCAGGGCGGTTTCCTGTAGCGCTTCGCCCTGGGTCGGGTGCGCATGGATGGTGCCCGCAATGTCCTCAAGCCGCGCGCCCATTTCGAGCGCCAGACCAAAGCTTGCGGCGAGTTCCGAGACGCCCTTGCCGACCGCCTGAATCCCGAGAACAAGATGATTGTCCTCGCGCGCGACAATGCGGATAAAGCCGTCTTCGGCTTCCATCGTCATGGCGCGACCATTGGCCGTAAACGGAAATTCCGACACAAGCGTTTTGTAACCGGCCGCCTTCGCCTCGTCCGGCGAGAGGCCCGCAACCAGAACTTCCGGATCGGTAAAGCACACGGCAGGGATCGCAATTTTGTCCCAGACCCGAGTGTGACCGGCAACAATCTCGGCGACCATTTCGCCTTGCGCCATCGCACGATGGGCCAGCATCGGCTCGCCCGTGACATCGCCAATGGCATAAATCCCGCTCATACTGGTCTGGCAATGCGCGTCGATTTTGACAAAGGGACCATCCATATCAAGCACAACCGCCTCGCGCCCCCAGCCATCGGTTGCCGGTTTGCGCCCGACCGTGACCAGCACCTGATCGGCCGCCACTTGCGCGCGCTTACCGTCCTTGGTTTCGAACACAAGTGCGGTTTTGTCCTTGGACAGATCTTTTGCACGCGCGCCCGTATGCAGCGTAATGCCCAGACTTTTGAGCCGTTTGAGCACGGGGCGGGTGAGCTTGGCGTCATAGGTCGGCAGGATACGGTCCATCGCTTCGATGATCGTCACTTTTGCGCCAAGCTTGGCATAGGCCATCCCCAGCTCCAGCCCGATATAGCCCGCCCCGATCACCGCCAGCGTATCAGGCACTTTTTTCAGCGCCAGCGCCTCGGTCGAGGAGATGACCTTGCCGCCAAAGGGCAGGAACGGCAGCTCGACGGGACGCGATCCGGTCGCAATCACAATATTCTCTGCACGGATCGTCGTCGTTCCATCAGCATGGGACACTTCGACCGTCTTGCCATCCATAAAGGACGCCCGGCCCGGCACCACACGGACTTTCGCCTTGGACAAGAGCGCGCCCACGCCGCCGGTCAACCGCTTGACGATGCTCCCCTTCCATTTCATCGTCGCCCGCAAATCAATGCTCGGCTCAGAGACCGAGATGCCAAGCGGCGAGCCCTGGCTCAAATGCCCCGCCAGATGAAATTCTTCCGCCGCATGGATCAGCGCTTTGGAGGGAATACAGCCGACATTCAGACAAGTGCCGCCAAGCGCGTCCATATCGACAATGATCGTGTCCACGCCAAGCTGGCCAGCCCGAATGGCCGTCACATAACCGCCCGGACCCGCACCGATCACGAGGAGCTTGCATTTGAGTTCGGTCATCTTGTCTAGTCCTCGATAAAGATCATGGCTGGCGATTCCAGCAAGGCTTTGATCTTCTGGATAAAGACCGCCGCGTCCCAGCCGTCAATCACTCTATGGTCAAAGCTCGACGACAGGTTCATCATCTGGCGCGGCTGGAACGCCGTCCCGTCCCATTGCGGCAGCGTGCGCATTTTGTTGACGCCGATAATCGCAACTTCGGGGTGGTTGATAACCGGCGTTGTGACAATGCCGCCCATCTTGCCAAGCGATGTGATCGTGATCGTCGAGCCGGTCAATTCATCGCGGCTCGCGCGGCCGTCTTTCGCCGCCTCAGCCAATCGGCCGACCTCGCTCGCACACTCCCACAGCCCACGCGCTTCGACATGTTTGACCACGGGCACAACCAGTCCGCCATCGGTCTGCGCGGCGACGCCAATATGCAGCCCGCCATGCTGGTGAACGACACCCGCCTCATCATCATAGATCGAGTTCATCTGTGGCTGTTCGGCAATCGCCATCGCCATGGCCCGCATCAGAAAGGGCAGAATGGTCAGCTTGGGCTGGTCGGCTTTACGGGTCTGGTTAAGCTGTCCGCGCAAGGCTTCGAGCGCGGTCATATCCACCTCATCGACATAGGTGATGTGCGGAATACGCGATTTCGACAGCGCCATCTTCTGCGCAATTTTCCGGCGCAGCCCGACCATGGGAATGTCTTTGACCGACGTGTTGGCCACGCGCGCCATGCCGGCCCCAGCAGAGCTCGCGCCCTTATTGAAGTAGGCGTCGAGATCCTCATGGCTGATCCGGCCCGCCGGACCACTGCCCATGACACGGCGCAGATCAACCCCGCCCTCAAGCGCACGTTTGCGCACAGCCGGAGAGGCGAGCGGTTTCTCACCCTCCGCACGCGGTGCGCCGCTGCCCATTTGTGCGGACCGTTGTGTCGTCGGCATCACTGGTGCAGCGGCAGGTGCTGGCGTTTGGGCCGGTGGTTCAGCAGGAGCCGGAGCGGGCGCGGGCTTCGGCGCATCTTCTTGCTTTGGCGCAGGCGCAGGTGCCGCTTCGGCCATCTCGGCGGCGTTCCCCTCACCTACCACTTCGAGTTTGACAAGCGGCGAGCCCACCGCCAGCACATCGCCAATCTTGCCGCCGCGCCAGCTGACAACGCCATCGGTCGGCGCAGGGATTTCAACCGTCGCCTTATCGGTCATCACCGCCGCAAGCACATCATCCTCGCGCACGGCCTGACCGTCCTCGACCATCCATTCGACCAGTTCGGCCTCGGCAACGCCCTCACCGACATCCGGCAATTTGATGACAAACTCACCCATGCGCCTATCCTTCCATGACTTTTTTGAGCGCCGCGCCAACGCGTTTTGGCCCGGGGAAATAATCCCATTCCTGCGCATGCGGATACGGCGTATCCCAGCCGGTCACCCGCGCAATCGGCGCTTCAAGATGGTAGAAACACGTCTCCTGCACCAGCGACATCAGCTCCGCGCCAAACCCGCACGTTTTGGTCGCTTCATGCAGGATCACGCAGCGGCCCGTGCGCTTGACCGAGGTTTCAATCGTTTCGAGATCAAGCGGCAAAATCGTGCGCAGATCAATCACTTCGGCATCAATGCCCGTCTCTTCTGCGGCCGTCAGCGCGACATGAACCATGGTGCCATAGGCCAGAATGGTGACCTCATCGCCCGGCCGCGTAATCGCCGCCTTGCCGAGGGGCACGGTGTAATAGTCCTCGGGAACCTCGCCCATCGAGTGCTTGGCCCAAGACGTAATCGGCCGGTCATGATGGCCATCAAACGGACCATTATAAAGCCGCTTCGGCTCAAGGAAGATCACCGGATCATCGTCCTCGATGGACGCCGCGAGTAGACCCTTGGCATCATACGGATTTGACGGGATCACCGTTTTGAGCCCGCACACATGCGCAAACAGCGCTTCAGGGCTTTGCGAATGGGTCTGCCCGCCATAAATGCCGCCGCCCGTGGGCATGCGCACCGTGATCTGGGTCGTAAAATCCCCATCAGACCGATAGCGAATGCGCGCCGCTTCCTGACTGAGTTGGTCATAACCGGGATACATATAGTCTGCGAACTGGATCTCGACACACGGCCGCAAGCCATAAGCGGCCATGCCGATCGCTGCGCCGATAATGCCGCTTTCATTGATCGGACTGTCAAAACAGCGCGACGGGCCATAGGTTTCCTGCAAGCCCTGGGTGCAGCGGAACACGCCGCCAAAATAGCCGACATCCTCGCCAAACACGACGATATTGTCGTCCCGCCCCATCGCGACATGTTGGGCGCTGCGGATCGCCTCGATCATTGTCATCCGTGCCATATTACAGACCTGCCTCTTGTCTCTGTTTGCGCAAATGTGGCGGGGTTTCCTTGAACACATCCTCGAACATTTCGCGCGGGGACGGCTTTTGACCAGATGCCAGCGTGCCGTTCTTTTCCGCCTCTTTCTGGAGCGCCACGATCTCGGCTTCGATTTCCGCTTCGGCCTGCGTATGGCGCTCTTCGGACCATGCGCCTTTTTTGATCAGATAGGTTTTCAGCCGCTCAATCGGGTCGCCAAGTGGCCATTCCTCGCTCTCCTTGCGGGGGCGGTAGACGGCCGGATCGTCGGAGGTGGAATGGGCGCCCGCGCGATAGGTGACATGTTCAATCAGGGTCGGCCCATAACCTTTACGCGCCCGCTCAATGGCCCATTTCGACACCGCATACACGGCGAGAAAATCATTCCCGTCAACGCGAAGCGCCGGAATACCAAAGCCATGCCCACGCGCGGCAAAGGTCGCCGCCCCGCCGCGCGCAATGCCTTGAAACGTCGAGATCGCCCATTGATTGTTGACGATGTTCAGCACGACCGGCGCGCGATAGGTGGACGCGAAAACCATAGCCGAATGGAAGTCCGACTCCGCGGTTGACCCATCGCCAATCCAGCCCGCAGCAATCTTCGTATCGCCCTTGATCGCCGACGCCATCGCCCAGCCAACCGCCTGAATAAATTGCGTCGCCAGATTGCCCGAGATCGAGAAGAAGCCATACTCTTTGGACGAGTACATGATCGGCAATTGCCGTCCGCGCAACGGGTCTTCGGAATTGGAATAGACCTGGTTCATCATGTCGAGCACCGGATAGCCAGACGACAATAAGAGCCCCTGCTGGCGATAAGTCGGGAAATTCATGTCGCCTTTTTCAAGCGCTTGCTGGAAGGCGCAGGCTATGGCTTCCTCGCCGAGACACTGGACATAAAAACTCGTCTTACCTTGACGCTGGGCCATTTGCATCCGCTTGTCATAAGCGCGGACCTTGATCATATTCTTGAGGCCCACGAGCGCCTCATCGTCACTCAGCGCGCCGGCCCAATCACCAACCGCCTCGCCTTCACGGGTCATGACCCGAATGATCGTATAGGCCAGATCGCGGATATTCTCGGCTTTTACATTGACCTTGGGCCGCGCCACCGCGCCCGCTTCGGGCAGTTTCAGCCCGCTAAAATCGGGCTGGTCGCCGGGGCGAAACTCGGGCTCTGGAACATAGAATTTCAGTGGCTTGGTCATAATCCATTCCTAGTGTCTCGGCGCATGGCAGTCGGGGGCCGTGGCCATAGCTTGCGGGTAAGCTGGAATACAATTTTTATTCCAAAAGTGGTAATAGACGCGCAATTTAACCCAATTATACCAACATACTAGAATTCAATTTGCCGGTCAACGATTGAAAAAGCAATAAAATGCTAACAACTAGTCCTTATCAGGAAATTATTTCCCTTTGGATTGCCATGAGCTGCAGATCAAGAGCTTCGGCAGCCTGCAAGCCCCTTTTGGGGCGCGACTTTCAGATCCGTCGTATAAGCTTCATATAGGCTCGGATCGAAAATCGAATTGGCCTCAATGCCCTCGGGCTTTGAAATATCGCACGGGAAGACTTGCGCCGCCTCGAACACCGGCACAGACAAAGCCGCAAGCCCGTCAGGCACATTTTCGAGCGTCCCGCCTGCATTCGCAAAGGCCATATGATACCCCCAGACGCCAAAAGACGGGATGGTGATCTGGTAGCTCAAAACATCCGGAAACATGCTGTCGAGCGTTTCGCCGATGGACCAATAGGTCCGCCGCGCAAAAAATGGCGAGGAGCTTTGCGTCACAATCACCCCGTCATCGCTGAGCCGTGCCTTAACCAGCGCGTAGAACTCTTGCGAGTAGAGCTTAGAAATGGCCTCATTGTGCGGGTCGGGAAAGTCGATGATCACGCGGTCATATATCGCCTCCGTTTGCTGGATGAACACGAACGCATCCTGATTGTAGACGGTCACTTTCGGCCCGTTCAGTGCGCCTTCATTCAGCGCTACAACGGGCGCAAAGGACTGGCCAAGCCATGTCATCTGCGGGTCGAGGTCAACAAGGTCAATCGCCTCGACGCCTTCATGTTTGAGGATTTCGCGCACCGCCATACCGTCCCCGCCGCCCAGCACCAGAACCCGCGCCGGCACCCCGCTCCAGCCCAGTGTCGGGTGAACCAGCGCCTCATGATAGCGGTGCTCATCCTGTTCGGAGAACTGCAAATGGCCATCAATGAACAGTCTTAGATCATTGTTCGGCCAGGCATTTGTGACCGTCAGCGACTGATACGGGCTTTGCTTTTCCCACACGACCTGATCGAAATAGAGATGGTGTTGCGCATAAGACGTGATCCGCGTCGCCGACAGGGTCAGCACGACCAGACCGGCAAAAATAGCCACCGTCATCCAGATCATACGCTTGGCCGAAACCAGATGTTCGCGCAGCCAGACCGCGTTCAAAAACGCAACAAAAACATTGATCAAGCCAATCGCAAAGGAGGACGCAATCAGCCCCAGACTGGGCAAGAGCAGGAGCGGAAACGCGACCGAGCCAAACAGAGCGCCGATATAGTCAAGCGACAGGACATCAGCGATGGATTTGCGCGCGCCATGATGCTCGGACAGGATACGCATCAGCAGCGGAATTTCGATCCCGACCAGCCCGCCAATGATGAAAATGAAGCCGAACATAGCCGCCGTGTAGAGCCAGGGCGCAAACGGGAACAGCATGAACAGGGACACGCTGCACAGCCCACCGACAAGCGCGAGCGCCATTTCGACATAGATAAACGTCTCCAGCAACCGCGTTTCAACATAACGCGATAAATGCGAGCCAACCCCCATCGCGAACATGAAAAAGCCAATGGTCAGAGAGAACTGGTAGACCGAATTGCCCAAGAGATAGCTCGAAACGGTCCCGATGATCAGTTCATAAACAATGCCGCACAAGGCCACAATCAGGATCGAAATCAACAGAACCGACAGTTTGGTTTTGTCCAAGTGTGCTGTCCCGCGCGCGTCCGGTCTGTCATCGCTCACAGTTTGGGTCATCTATTTTTCCATAAAGAATTGAAAAGGTCCGGAGCGCTTTCGCGGTCCGGACCTTCAAGTTAAACAGTCATTATCCCAGCAAACACTGGCGATTATTTGCCCGAGCGTGACCCGCCCGAACGTGACCGCGAGCGTGCGTTCGAGTAACTCGAGCGCGATGTGGTGCTGCGATTGTTGAACGAGCCGCGGCGAATGCCCGCTGCGCTCTGGCGCGACAGGAGCCGGCCAATCAACAGGCCGGTCACCAGACCTGTGCCCGAATAGCGATGATGAACCGAATTGCCAGACACATCGGTCGCAATCAGACGCTCATTCTCGACATCGACTTCGACCGTGAAAATATTGTCCTCGCCGCTGTCTTGAACGCCGTTGACATTGGCATCCTTATAGCCGGTGAACATGGCGTCTTCGCCCAAATTCATGCCGATGGGGTCGGCATAGAAAACAGGCTGCGCGTTCATCACATCGGTCAGATAGCTCGTGAACATTTCCATTTCGGCCTCGTCCACTTCGCCATCCGCATTGGAGACCTCGTAATTGGTCAGCGCATAATCAGTCCGGTCGAGCACATTGCCGAGATCCGCTGACGCAGGCTTGCTCCCTTGCAGTGATGTATACCCAAGATATGCCACGACGGCTAAGCCGATAAGCCCGTATTTTATTACAGCACCATTCATTTTTCTTCCTCCCGAAGAGTGACCCTATGCCTCTTCTGTTCCACTCAAAAGTTAATACCAAGTTTCAACAAAGGTCAACCAAGTGGAACAATCCACCACACCTGCCCTAGATTGAGTGCGTAGAAGTCTTCCAGCATGCCGATACGCTGAAATCCTTTGGCCTCAAGGTGTCCGGTTGCGACATCGGAAATATCGGCAGGCAGGGCCACGACGAGCTGGCGAAACTGGCGCGAATTTGCAAGCCCCAGCACCGTATTAAGCCCGCTGACGCCGTTGTCCTGCTCTTCCCACGCGATGGCCCCGATGTCGTCGCTGTCCTCGTCGAGCGACACATCGACAAAGGACACGCCGCGGTCGCCCAGATCCTCAAGCGATTCCTCTTTCGCCATGCCCGGATTGTCGAGGCCATAGATCAGCTTGTTCTCGTCGGCGTCGTAGAAGGCCGGCACGGTCAGTTCGAGCCGCGCGCCGAGGGTCTCGTAGAATTTGCGCGCATCGGCATACACGTCTTGGCCGTCTTCCTTGTAGTCGCTCGTTGCAATGAAGATTTTTCGCACCTTTTGCTGGTTCAGCATGCGCAATAATTCGTCCACCATATAGCGGCCAAGCGCCTGCCCGCGCGAGCGGCCATCAAGATAGGTCCATGACAGCCAGACGACATCCATGCCCGCTTCGGAATGGACGTAGCCGGTGCAGCCGACAATCTGGCCGCGATGCCAGAGCACATACATGCCGTCATAGCCGCGCTCGGTCAGGGTTTCGTCGGCATCCTCGGCGTCATCATCATCGGTCTGGTTGATAATCGCGATGACGGCCGCATGGTCGGACGGCTGCATGGCGCGCAGCTGCGGCTGATCCGGATCGGTCGGCTCGGGCGCGGCGGCCTCGTTTTTCTTCCCAAACAGTTTCTCAAACACGCCCAGTCCTCCTCCAAATGATAGCCCGCCCAAATGTGCGAACACGGCAATTTTCTCTGACATGAATAACACTTCGCTGCCAACGATTAACAGTCCGAGGCCGCAATAGAACAGGGCAACAGGCAGGGATACACGGTGGATAAGTGCGTAAATGACGAGTCCATAAGCAAGCCCGGAGAGTCCAATAAAGAAACCATCCACCAAGACGGTTTGCAGCAAAGTCGAAAAAACGATGCACCCCAGCGACAGCCATGCCATGCGCGCAGTGCCAATTCGCGGCTCGAGGGTAACCCCAGCCCAAAAAATCAGAATCAGATTGCCAAACAAGTGCCGGTCATTGCCATGCCGGAACACGTTGAGAAAGGCGGTGAACACGCTTTCCGCAAGCCCTGTGCCCGACGGCGATAGCCCGCCCGCGCCGAACGACGCATAGGTAAACAGCGCCAGCGCAAGGATGCCGAATGTGACTTTATGCGCGTGGAATATCCGGACAATCGCGTTCAATCACGGCCCATTTCGGCCGGAACAAGCCCGCGTTGCAACCGGCTGACGCTCTCGCTTTCGGGTTTGAAAAAGGCGCGCAAATACTCAAGGCTTGTCTCTGGCGAGACGCGGGTTCCGCACATGAAAATGTCGATGGCGGCATAATCATGCTCTGGCCATGTGTGGATCGAGATATGCGATTCGGCCAGAATGACGACGCCCGTGACCCCCTGCCCCTCGCCAAAATCATGGATGTTTTCGTCGAGCACCACCGCGCCCGCGAGCTCGGCCGCCTCGCGCAAAACGGTCTGCACAGGCGCTGTATCCATCAAATTCTGCGCGCCGAAGAACTCTATTATATAGTGCACTCCCAAAGCGCTCTGCGGCGCAACCCTCGCATCAAACATAGCTTCCCTCACACGGCCTGTCTCAAAAGCTAGGCAAGACTAGTGCACGAAGTGTTAACCCGTTCAATCCCTGCGGTGGGTAAAGGGCCGCGCGGCGGGTAAAGTGTCGGGGCCTGACAAGCACACTTGACATGACAAATACACTTGTCTTATTGTCAAGCTTAATTGACAATGGAGATGATTGTGGAAGACGAAAAAATTGATCTCAAATGGGGGCTGTTCGTCCTTCAGTTTGGAGCGATCCTGCTCGCGACAATGCTTCTGATAGTCGGCGAAAAGATGATCTACACGGGGTCATATGGGTCGCCTGTTCTCGGTGTCGGGCTCATTGCGGCGGGTCTGGGGCAATTGTGGTTCACGTTCCGGCCCGTCAAAAGCGGACAAGACGATTTCGAGCGCAGGTTGCAGATCTATTCGATTGCCTGTTCAGGCGCAGGCACTGTGATCTATGCTCTGGTCTGGCACGTCTTGATCGGCCTCGATATTGACTTCATTGGGAATGAGCCGGTGAAGGTCATCGGGCTTCCCACCATCATGGCATCAAGTAAGCTTTTTGGTGAGCAAGGCGTTCGGCTCCACTACGCCCAGAACAGCACCGCCACGCCGCCGCTGTGATTGCAGGCAAAGAGACATGAGAAAGATCCGTATACGGCTATGAAAAACCGCATCAAGATCTTGCGCGCCGAATATGGCTGGAGCCAGGCGAGGCTCGCCGAATTGCTTGGCGTGTCGCGGCAATCGGTCAATGCGGTGGAGACGGGCAAGTTTGACCCCTCCTTGCCGCTCGCTTTCGCGATTGCGCGGCTGTTTGGCAAGCCGATTGAGGAGATCTTTATTGATGAGGCGGGCGGGACGGCCGATTAAGGCATCAGCACCGTCGCTCCGACCGTGGCGCGGGATTCGAGGGCGTGGTGGGCGGCGGCGGCGTCCGACAGGGCGAAGCGTTGGCCGATTTGGGCTTTGATTGTGCCGGTGGCAAGCGCGCCGAACAGGGCGGCGCTGCCCGCTTTCATGCGCTCGGGGGAATTGAAATAGTTGAACAGAGTTGGCCGCGTCATATAGAGCGAGCCGCCTTGGGCGAGGCGCGTGGGCGCGATGGGGTCGGCGGGGCCGGACGCGTTGCCATAGGAGACAAACAGGCCGCGTTCGCGCAAGGAGGAGAGCGACGCCTCCGCGCTGGTTTTGCCGACGCTGTCATAGGCGACATCGGCCCCCTGCCCGCCCGTAATCTCGCGCACACGGGCGGGGATATCTTCGCTAGCGAGCAGAACATGCGCTGCGCCGTTTTGCCGTATACGGTCCACCTTCGCTTCCGTGCCGGTGATCGCAATGACATTGACGCCCAGGCTGCGCGCCCACGGCACAAGCAAGGAGCCGACCCCGCCCGCCGCGGCCCAGACCAGCGCCGTCTGCCCCGGGGCCGCGCGGTGGACCTCGAACAGAAGCATCCAGCAAGTCAGTCCCTTAAGAAGCACCGCCGCCGCCGTTTCATCGTCCACTTCGTCGGGGAGCGGCACCAGCGCAGCGCCCGTAACAAGGGTATGGCTGGCATAAGCGCCTGCGCCGAAATAGCCAACACGGTCGCCGGTTTTGACATGGCTCACGCCCTCGCCAATGGCCTCGACCACACCGACGCCCTCGCTGCCCAAAGTAAACGGCAGCGGCACGGGGTAGAGGCCGGAGCGATGATAAGTGTCGATAAAGTTCAGCCCGATCGCCGTGTTACGGACGAGGACTTGCCCCTTGGCGGGCGCCTCCAGCGTAATTTCTTCCTCGGTCAAAACATCGGGACCGCCGGTCGTGTGGATGCGGATGGCGCGAACTGGTGTCATCTTGGACCTCCGGTCAGAATCGTGGCTTGGTCGGGATATGTCTAAAGCAAAACTGATCTGCGGCATAGATGAAGCCGGACGCGGACCGTGGGCAGGGCCGGTGACGGCAGGCGCGGTGATCCTTGATGCGGGGCGACCGATTGCGGGGCTGACGGATTCCAAAAAGCTCAGCGAGGCAAAGCGGCTGGAGCTTGAGCCGCAGATCATGGCGCAGAGCTTGGCATGGGGGCTTGGCTGGGCCACGCCGGAGGAGATTGATACGCTGAACATCCGGCAGGCGAACCATCTGGCGATGCGGCGCGCCGTGGCGGCTTTGGGGCGCGTGCCGGACGCGATTATCATTGACGGAAATGATGTGCCCGAGGGTCTGCCCTGCCCTGCGCGCGCGATTGTTAAAGGGGATTTGACCGAGCCCGCGATTTCAGCAGCGTCGATCCTCGCGAAGACCGCACGCGACCGGCGCATGGCGGAGCTTGATCTGCAGTATCCGGACTATGGCTTTGCCCAGCATAAGGGCTACGGCACGAAAGTCCATGCCGAAGCACTGACGCGGCTCGGACCGTGCCCGGAACATCGCCAGAGTTTCAAGCCGGTGCGATTGGCCGCACGCTAGACCACACCCAGCGTCTCAAGCCGGTCGAGCACGGGCGCGAGCATGCGGGCGACGGCGCGGCCCGTCGGGGCAACATCGCCATAGGCGGGCAAGCCCTCATCCGCGATGACAAGATCGGCTTTGAATTTCGACGGGAATGTATGTGCATAATGGGCCGGACGCACGGTGGACATGTATTGCCCCAGCACGCTTTCAATCGGACGCCCGCGCTCGAGCACATCGCGGCGAATGCGGCGGGCGAGGCGTAAATCGTCGGGCGTATCGACAAAGACGCGCAAGTCGATGAGCCGGTCAGCGGCCGGCAGGGAGAGCGCGTGGATGCCCTCGAAGATGATGATCTCAGCGGGCGCAAGCGCATCGGTGACGCCGGTCACCGTGTCGTGGCGCTCGAAATCATAGCGCGGCTGGGCGATCGCTTCGCCGCTTTTGAGGCGGGCAAGATCAGCCACGAGCGCAGCATTGTCCTTGGACGAAGGATCGTCATAATTTATGTCGGTGACGGCAAGGTCTGCGGGGTAATGGGCGCGGGGCCAGTAATAGGCGTCTTCGAGGAACAGACAGGCTGTGCGCGGGCTAAGTGCTTCTCGCAGCGCATGGGCGAGCGTGGACTTGCCCGAGCCCGAACCGCCGGAAATGGCGATGACGAAAGCTGGGCGGGCCGAAGGCTTGGCGGGATCTGGCGACGTGTTCATGCGTCAATCCGTGCACATAAGACACCGGGAGCGCAAGCGGGAAAAGACCTCGGACGGATCAATAACCCGCCCGAAGCTTGTTTTGCAATACCTAGTGCGTGCTGCGGCGGGCCCAGCGAGCGGCGCGGCGCGTGATGATGTGGGCGCGTGGTGTGCGGTCGGCCAAAGGCTGTCCGGAGACGGCATTTTCGGATGGCGCGGCTGCGCGGGCAGGAACGATGATGGAACTGTTGATCTGGTTGACGATGGTTTTCATGGGAGGAAGCCTTCTTTTCTATGCATTTTCTTGTTATTGGAGGCTCATATAGGCCTTTACCTCTGCATTAGAACCGCCAAAAGGGGAAGCCTATCCATGCATTACCGCATAACTCTTTTTGCTTTCGCCCCCATCGCTGGCGGAGTAATGTGCCGCCATGAAACAGAGCTTTGACATTCGTGGCGGCGCCGATATGGGCCGCAAGAACCTCCCCCTTCTCCGCACGCAACTGGCTGCCGAGGGGTTCGATTTTTTCTATCTGCCGCATGAGGACGAATATCAGAACGAATATTTGCCAGACAATGCACAGAGGCTGACATGGGCGACGGGCTTTACCGGCTCTGCCGGATGCGCGGTGATCGGGCTGGAAACGGCGGCGGTTTTCGTGGACGGGCGCTACACGCTGCAAGCGGCCGATCAGCTCGGTGCGGACCTGTTTGACACGTTTGGCTTTCCCGAGCCCGGGCCGTTTGCATGGCTGGCTGCGGCTGATCTTGCCGGCAAAACGGTGGCCTATGATCCGCAGCTTGTTAGCCCGAATGATCTGGCCGCGCTCGACCACGCCGTCACCCACGCGGGCGGCACATTGCGCGCAACCGAACCGAACCCGCTCGACACAGCGTGGACCGACCGGCCCGCCGCGCCGATGGCCCTTGTCGCGCCGCAACCGCTCGAATTTGTTGGCGTCAGCGCAGCCGACAAACGCGCGCAACTGGCCGAGCAATTGCGCACCGATGGCGCGGACGCAGCAGTGATCACCTCTCCGGCCTCGCTCGCCTGGGCGTTCAACATTCGCGGCGGCGATGTCATGTGCACGCCGCTGCCGCTCGGGCGCGCTATTCTGCACACGGATGGAACCGCAGACCTGTTCCTTGCCGAAGCGAAGACCTCGCCTGCCCTGTTGGAGCATTTGGGCAATGGGGTGCGGCTGCATTCAATTGATGCGCTGGAGCGCGAACTTGGCGGGCTTGCGGGCAAAAAGGTCAGCCTTGATCCGTCTGTCGCCTCGGCCTGGTTTTTCAACACGCTTGACCGTGTGGGGGCGGACATTCTGCGTGCGTCAGATCCATGCGCGCTGCCCAAAGCTTGCAAGAATGCGGCGGAGCTTGCAGGCACGCGCGCCGCCCACATTCGCGATGGCGCAGCGTTGACGCGGTTCCTCCACTGGCTCGACACGGACGCCCAATCCGGCGAAGTGACCGAAATTGACGCGGTGATCAAGCTGGAGCAATTTCGCGATGCGACGGGCGAGCTGAACGATCTTTCCTTCGAGACAATCTCGGGCGCGGGACCGAACGGCGCGATTGTCCATTATCGCGTTTCGACCGCGACCAATCGCAAGCTCGAACGTGGCGGCCTGTTCCTTGTTGACAGCGGCGGGCAATATCTCGACGGCACAACGGATGTGACGCGCACAGTTCCGATTGGAACGTCTACGGATGAAATGCGCACGCGCTATACCCAAGTCCTCAAAGGGCATATCGCGCTTGCGACGGTGCGGTTTCCGGCGGGCACCACAGGGACGCATTTGGATGTGCTGGCGCGGCACGCACTCTGGCAGGCGGGGCTCGACTATGGCCACGGCACGGGCCACGGCGTCGGGGTTTATCTCGGCGTACATGAAGGGCCGCAACGGATCGCAAAACCGTGGAACGCGATACCGCTCGCGCCGGGCATGATCGTCTCGAACGAGCCGGGCTATTACAAGACGGATGCGTTCGGTATACGGATTGAAAATTTGCAATATGTCACGGGACCCGCGCCCATCGCAGGCGGCGAGATAGACATGCTCGGCTTTGAAAACCTGACATGGGCACCGCTCGCCCGCGCGCTGATTGACACGGCGCTGTTGAACACGGACGAAATTGCGTGGGTCAATGCCTATCACGCGCAGACGCTCGCGCACCTGACGGCGGGCCTTGCCGACGCGCCGGACGTTCTGGCGTGGCTGAAGGATGCTTGCGCGCCAATTTGAGGCAAGGGGCGCATGGAACGCGACAGCCATATCCGGATTGCCCGCAAGGCAGACGCGGAAGATGTGGCCGCGATCTATGCGCCAATCGTTCGTGACACAACGATCTCTTTTGAGGAAACTCCTCCCTCTGCGGAGGATATGGCGCGCCGTATAGACCGCACACTGCCGACCCATCCGTGGCTTGTCGCCGAACAGAACGGGCGTGTCTACGGCTATGCATACGCCACAGCACATCGCGACCGCGCGGCCTATCAATGGTCATGCGATGTTAGCATCTATGTCAGCGATAATGCGCGGCGGTCGGGCGTGGCGCGTGCGCTCTATGACCGCCTGTTTGTCACCCTCGCCAAACAGGGGTTTGCCACAGCCTTTGCCGGCATCACGCTCCCGAATGATGCGAGCGTCGGATTTCATAGAGCTATGGGATTTGAGCCGGTGGGCACCTATAAGCGCGTGGGTTTCAAGAAGGGAGCATGGCGCGATGTCGGCTGGTGGAGCCGCCCGCTACAACACATTGACGGCACACCAACCGCTCCGCTATGCTTCGGCGAGAACAGGCACCTCTTCGAGTAGGTCGAGCGTCCCCGCGCCCTACCCCACAAGGGTGAGCCATTCGTCTTCGGTGGGCGGGCGGATGCTGGTTCAGGAATTTGCGAGAGCGCTTCGGGACTGCAAGGAGTTGCGCTATAAGCATTTTATGAGACCTGAGACCCCGCGTTTTGCAAGACCTATTCTGGCTGTCTACGTCATATGTCTTGCTATCGGCGCAATAATGCATGGTCTCGATTTTCTGACCTATGGTTGGCGGCCCTATGCTTGGGGGCCTCCGATATTCGAGATATTCTGGTCAAGCCTTCTGGTTCTGGATATTTCCGTCATTGTACTGCTGGTTTCAGGAAAGCGACGCTCAGGGCTCTCGCTGGCACTGGCCATCATGGCCGCCGATGTCACGGTCAATGCGTATGCCTATTTTATCCTGCAAATACCCGGCTTTGCTGTTGCCCTCCTGCTTCAGACGTTGTTTCTGATTTTTATCCTCTGCTCCATAAGCTATGTCTGGCCACGCCAAACGGCCGAGAAATAAGCGTCCCCTCCCCTACCCGACAAGCTCAAGCCATTCGTCTTCGGTGAGGGTTTTTATGCCGAGGGTTTCGGCTTTTTTGAGTTTGGAGCCAGCGCCAGGGCCAGCGACCAAAATGTCTGTTTTGGCGGAGACGGAGCCGGAGACTTTTGCGCCCAGCATGGTCGCGCGGGCTTTGGCTTCGTCGCGGGTCATTTTTTCGAGCTTGCCGGTGAACACGATGGTTTTGCCCGAGACGGGGCTGTCATCGCTGGCCGCTTCGCCATCGAGCACGTCAAGTTCGGCGTCGAGCGCGGTGAGCATGGCGGCCGAGACGGGGTCGCGATAAAAGCTGACCAGCGCATCGACGGCCGCATTGCCGACGCCATCTATGGCGGCCAGTTCGGCGCGGGCGGCTTCAGCATCTTCGGTTTCCGGCTCGGCGGCGGCGCGGGCGACGGTTTCCCAGAAGCGCGACCATGAGAGGAAATGGCGTTCATACAGCCCGGACACAGTGCGCCCGACATGGCGGATGCCGAGCCCTCGGAGCACGGCGGCAAAGCCCGAGCGGCGGCGCGCTTCAATGGCGCTGTATAGTTTGGCGGCGGAGGTTTCGCCAA
This sequence comes from uncultured Hyphomonadaceae bacterium, assembly GCA_938049795.1. GTDB lineage: Bacteria > Pseudomonadota > Alphaproteobacteria > Caulobacterales > Hyphomonadaceae > CALLCD01. Next base: position 23,679 of record CALLCD010000227.1, read on the forward strand.
AGCCTTCCCATTCGGACAGAGGCGGCAGCCCGGCCGCTTCGATGCGGGCGTCGAGCTGGAAAATATCGGGGAAGCTTGCGACCACGCCGCGCTCATGGAACAGGGCGACCTGTTTGGTGCCGAGGCCATCAATGTCGAGCGCCTGACGGGAGACGAAATGTTTGAGCCGTTCGACGGTCTGGGCGGCGCAGATCAGCCCGCCCGTGCAGCGCCGCCGGACATCTTCGACGCCTTTGTCATCGACCTCGCGGATGGCGGGCGAAGCGCAGACGGGACAGGTCTCGGGCATGACCCAAGGAGCGGGCCGGTCTTTGCGGTCGGGGTCCAGCACGCCGGTAATTTGCGGGATGACGTCGCCGGCGCGCTGGACGGTCACCGTGTCGCCGGGGCGGATGTCTTTTCGGGCGATCTCGTCTTCATTGTGCAAGGTCGCATTGGAGACAACGACGCCGCCGACGGTGACGGGGGTGAGGCGCGCAACGGGGGTGAGCGAGCCGGTGCGGCCGACCTGGATGTCGATATCTTCAAGCAGGGTTGTGGCCACTTCGGCGGGAAATTTGTGGGCGATGGCCCAGCGCGGCGCACGCGAGGCAAAGCCAAGGCGGGCTTGCCAGTCGAGCCGGTCCACTTTGTAGACCACGCCATCAATATCATAGCCAAGCGTGGCGCGCTGGCGCTCGATCTCGGCATAGGCTTCGAGCAGGCTTTCGACGCTGTCATGGGTTCTGAAAAGGGGATTGGTTTGAAAACCCCAGCAAGATAACGCAGAATTGGCTTCTGTCTGAGTCTCAGCAAAATCTCTGCTTTTATAGCCCCACATGTATGCAAAAAAGCCAAGTGACCGCGACTCCGTCACACTCGGATCAAGTTGCCGCAAGCTACCCGCCGCAGCATTTCTTGGATTTGCAAAAGTTCTTCCAGAATCGATGGCTTCACGCTGATTTAGCGCGGCGAAAGCATCGCTGGGCATATATACTTCACCTCGAACCTCAATTTCTGTAGGCCAACTGTTACTGCTGTAACTCAATCGCTTCGGAACGTCTGGAATTGTCATTACATTCGCAGTAACATCTTCACCATAATCCCTGTCTCCTCTAGTTGCGGCACGCCTTAAATCCCCATCTACGTAAAGCAAATTTAGCGAAAGTCCGTCAATTTTGGGGTCAGATGTCAGCTTCAACTCAGCGTCATCCTTCAAATTCAAAAACCGCCGAACACGCGCAACGAACTCGTACACATCGCTGGGTGAGAACGCGTTGTCCAGCGAAAGCATAGGCACTCTATGCTGTAGTTTAGAGAACCCCTCAGCTACCGGCGCGCCGACTTTGTCGGAGGGGCTGTCTTTGCGTTTGAGATGCGGGAAGACCGCTTCGATGGCGAGATTGCGTTGGCGCAGCGCATCATACTCGGCATCGGTGAGATGGGGGTCATCGCGCTGATAATAGGCCGCGTCGGCAAGGTTGATCTCGGTGGCAAGCCGCGCCAGTTCCGCCCGCGCGTCCGCTTCGCTCAATGCCTCAATCGCTGCGTCCGATGTCATTATCCCTCCAATAAGCGTTCCGCCGCCGCGCGTGCTTCGGGCGTGATCTCGGCGCCTGACAGCATGCGTGCAATTTCTTCAAGTCTTGCATGAGCATCTAGGACACACGCGCGCGTAAGTCCAACGGCTCTGGTCTTTTTTCGCACCGGCGCTTTCTCGATCCGCCATTGACTGCCAGCGGCCGCGGCCACTTGC
>CALLCD010000228.1 GCA_938049795.1 uncultured Hyphomonadaceae bacterium
CCGGTCCGCGCCTTCCGCTGCCGTCTGCGCGACCACGAGCGGCGCGCCCGCTTCAATCACCAGCGAATTGTTGAGCGTGTCGAGCGTGCGCACTTTGTTCATCCGCGTCATCGAAACACAAATCTCGCCATGTGGTGTCCCACCATCGACCAGCCCCGTATTGCCGCCTTGCGGCGTGATCGCGACCTTGTGGCTCTGGCAAAGCTTGACCAATGCTGCGGCCTCTTGCGTGCTGGCAGGGCGCGCAAGCAAGGGCGTATGGCCGGGCGTCGTGCCTCGCCAGGGTGCAGCATGTCGGGCGAGCAGGTCCGCATCCTCACTCCACCCAGATGGGCCGAGCAGCGCTTTTGCCTCTGAAAGAAAGTCTCTGGAAAGCTCCGTCATGCCGTCAGCCTAGTCCCGTTTCGCCGCCCGCGCCAGTCGGTCATTGATCGCAAGACCCAGTCCCGTCATCGGGATCGGCGCCACCGCAATCCGCGCATAAGAGCGGTCAAGCTGGCGCAGCATATCAAACAGGTTTGCCGCCGCTTCGATGAGATCACCCGTCTCCGACAGATTTAAGCTGACCCGTCCCTTCGGCCCATCAGTCGGCCCGAAGGCGAGATAGGCGTCGCCGGAAATGGGCTCTGGTACATTCAGCCGCAGCGTCGCGTTTGGCGCATAATGGCGCGACAATCCGCCGGGCGCGAGCGGGCGAGCCTCGTCCTGTTCCAGCGCGACAAACGCCGCCGCATCAAAAGCCCCATGCCGCAGCACGCTTGGCGTCTCCTCCAGACAAGACAATATCGTCGATTCCACGCCAATCTCGCACGGTCCACCATCCAGAATCAGATCCACGCGCGCGCCCATATCGGCCAGCACATGCTCGGCGCGCGTCGGGCTGATCTTACCGGACGGATTGGCAGATGGTGCAACGAGCGGCCCGCCAAACCCCGCGAGCACCCGCGCCGCCACAGGATGGGCCGGTTGCCTCAGCGCAATCGAGCCAAGCCCCGCACGCGCCAGTTCGCACACCGAATGCGTCTCGGCCAGCGGCACCACAAGCGTCAGCGGCCCGGGCCATCCCGACGCCGCCAGCGTGCTTGCTGCCTGATTAAACCGCCCCTCAGCTTGCGCCATATCAAGCCCCGTCACATGCGCAATCAGCGGATTGATGCGCGGCCGTCCCTTCGCGGTATAAAGCCTTGCGACGGCTTCGGGGTTTGTCGCATCACAGGCCAGCCCGTAAACCGTCTCGGTCGGGATAGCGACCAGTCCGCCGCCGCGCAAAACCTCCGCCGCGCGGGCAATCGTCTCGTCGGTTGGGGAAAGCATGGGCGCAGTCATGTTGCAGCGCTTAGCACACTCAAGGCGTAACGGGCGAGGCCTGAACCGTCACAGACACCGAAATATCCGCGCTCACCCAATCCGCCGTGGCGTCACTGTCTTGCCCGAGATACAGCGCTTCGCGTGACAGTTCCGTTGCCCCCGTCATCGTCCAGACACCGTCCTGTTCGACCAGCGTGAAGACAAACGGCACCGAGACCGTCACCTCTTTAATGGTCAGCGCCGCTTGGGCCACCATTTCGTCGTCCGCAGCCCCATCGCCCGCCACGAAATCGGATAGGACCACCGTCGCCTCGGGAAACGCCGCAATATTGAACCATTCCGCCGCTTCGAGCGTATTGTCATAAATCGTGTCACCCGTCCGCGCGCTGCCGGTCGCCACAGACACATTAGCGCTTGCCGCCGCCAAATCGTCCGCGTCAAAATTGATGCTCGCCGTCCAGTCCTCGAATACGCCGGAAAAGTCGTCACCACTATGCGTGCCCGAAAACCGTATCTCGGACGCGTCATAGTTGATCAGCCAATTGCCCTCGGCCTGCGCCTGCACGCCCGCGTCATTGCCGCCAAGGCTTTGGGCGATCACGGGGCCACCAGCGATAATCCCAAAAAACGCAAACGCACTGCCAAATGCCAGCAAAGCGCCACGCGCGGGCGCACGGGGCGGGGCGGTCTTGCCAAATAGTCTCGGGATCATACGCTTCAAGACGCCTTCATCATCGCTTATCTCATGCTTTATCGCCCCGACAACATGGAGCGCAAACAGGGCAATTAAAAGCCAGCTCATGATTTCGTGAACCTGTTCGATCTTCGGATAGAGCGCCTGACGCGTCTCAAGCGCCAGCTCCGGCAGCCCGAAAATATGCGGCCAGCCGACCGTCCCGTAGAGCACCGTCGCAATCGAAAACGGCGAGGCTGACACCATGATCCAGCCCGATAGCGGCAGCGCAAACACAAGCCCATAAAGCCCGATATGGACCCAATGCGAGGCGCGTTTCTCGAGCGGTTTCATACTCTCTGGTAGCGCCGGCGGCCGGTTCATCACCCGCCAGAGCACACGCGCAATCATCAGAACAAGGATCGTAATCCCGACAGACTTATGCAGCTGGAACATCCACTCGATCGGCTTGTGCTCGGCGTCATACATGTTCTTGCCGAGCGCAATCATTCCGCCTAATCCCAGCGCAACCAGCCAGTGTAGCGTCATCGCAACGGCGGTATATCGCTCAGATGTTGGGGCTTGAGCCATAAGCACTATTCCGCCTGCACGAACTCGACTTCAAGCTGGATTGACACCTCGTCGCCAATCTCCGGCAACAGGGCCAGCATGCCGAAATCAGACCGTTTCAGAGTTGCTGTCGCAGAAAAACCGATAACATCGCGCTCGCCATACCACGGGAAATTGCGCACCCCGTTCATGGTCACGTCCAGCGCGACGGGCTGTGTCACACCCAAAAGGCTCAGATCACCATGAACGCGGCCCCGCAATCCGCCAAGGTCCGTCATCTCGGTCGAGCGATATGTAATCGCCGGAAACGCCTCCGCATTGAACCATTTCGCGTCGCTCGCCAGCGTTATGTCCCAGTCAGGACCGGACGGATGGTCTGTGCGCACCGATAGCGGATTGATGCTCGCCACAAGGCTCGAGCGCTCGGGCGCTTCGGCATCAAGCTCAATCGTCGCGTCAAACTCGGTAAAGCGCGTTGTGTATTTCGACAATCCATTATGGCTCACTGTCCAGACAAGCGAGGCATGTGTCTTTTCAAGCTCATAAATGCCTGCGCTCACGCCAAGATCGGCCAGCATTTGCGACGGCGTAGGTCCAGTATCCGCCTGCGCATCATCCACCGCAACGGGCGCAGGCTCTGGCACATCAGCTTCCCCGCCGCATCCCGCCAGCAAGATCAGCACGCTCGCGCCGCAAAAACAGTGTCGAAGCGCCATGCCCGTTTAGCCCTTTTCCAGAAATTCAGCTTCGATGATCACTTCGATCTCGTCGCCAATCTCCGGCAAAAGCGCGCTCATACCAAAATCAGATCGGTCAAACGTCCCCCGCGCCGAAAATCCGATCAGATCGCGCGCCCCGAACCAAGGCGCATTGCCCGTGCCATTATAAGTCGCCTCAAGCTGCACTTCCTTGGTGATGCCGAGCAGCGTCAGATCGCCCGTAATAATGCCCGTAAACTCGCCGGTCTGTTCAACACGGGTCGATTGAAACGTGATCGCCGGAAATTCGTCGCCATTGAGAAATTTATTGTCCGTGGCAACCTGATTGTTCCAGCCCTCGCGCTTGGTCGGATGATCGGTTTCGACCGATAGCGGATTAATCGTCGCGCTGACCGAGGAGGCGACGGGGTTTTCCGGATCAAACTCGATGGTTGCGTCGAACTCGGTAAAGCGTGCGGTATATTTCGACAGGCCATTATGGCTGATCCGCCAGGTCAGGAAAGCGTGCGTCTTTTCAAGCTCGTAAGTGCCCGAATTTGCCTCGGTAAAGCTCTGCTCGCCCGCAGTCGCGCAGGAGGCCAGGGCAATCGCAGCGGCAATAGCGCCAAAGGTGCGGAACATATCAAAGACCTTTCAATCGAGACAATTTTATTGCTTTGTATGCCGCAAATTGTACGAGTAGGCCATATCAAACAAGCCTCGCGCGCAGGAGACCGTTCACAATGCCGTATTCGCCCCCGCTTCAAGACCTTGCCTTTGCGCTCGACACAATGGCTGGCCTCTCCCGTCTTGAAGGGCTTGACGGGCTAGAGGCGCATGATCCTGACCTCGTCGCGCCGATTCTCGAAGAGGCCGGCAAGCTTGCACGCGATGTGCTCGCCCCGCTCAATCAGCAAGGTGACCGTGCTGGCGCGCAGCTTGGCGAAGAGGGCGTGATCGCTGCGCCGGGCTTTGCCGAGGCTTATGCTGCGTTCCGCGATGGCGGCTGGATGGGGCTTGCTTTTCCCGAAGAATGGGGCGGGCAGGGGCTACCGAAAGCATTGGCGCTGGCGGTCATGGAAATGGTGCACGGCGCGAACATGGCGTTTGGCCTCTGCCCGCTGCTCTCATTCGGCGCCATCGAAGCGCTGCTCGCCCACGGCACGGATGCGCAAAAACAGACCTATCTGCCTCAACTTGTCTCCGGCAACTGGACCGGCACCATGAATCTCACCGAGCCGCAAGCGGGCTCCGATGTCGGCGCACTCACCACCAAAGCAGTCCCGAATGGCGACGGCTCTTACGCGATCACCGGCCAGAAAATCTACATCACATGGGGCGACCATGATGTCGCCGAGAACATCGTTCACCTCGTCCTCGCGCGGCTGCCCGATGCGCCCGAAGGCTCGCGCGGCGTGTCGCTGTTCATCGCCCCGAAATTCCTCGTCAATGCAGATGGCTCGCTTGGCGACCGCAATGGCGTCAAATGTATCGGGCTCGAAGAGAAGCTCGGCATCCACGCCTCGCCGACCTGCGTTATGGAATTTGACGGCGCGACGGGCTGGCTTGTTGGCGAGCCGAACAAGGGCCTTGCCTGCATGTTCACCATGATGAACTCCGCGCGTCTGAATGTCGGCCTTGAAGGCGTAAGCATTGGCGAAGCGGCCTACCAGACCGCCCATGAATACGCCTCCGACCGCAAACAGGGCCGCGCGACAGGCGTGGACGGTCCGGCCCCGATCATCCACCACCCCGATGTCCGCCGCAACCTTGTTACCATGCGCGCCCGCACGATGGCCGCCCGTGCCATCTGTCTCGCCTGCGGTGTGGCCGCCGATCTCGCCGAGCACGGACCTGACGAGACCACCCGCGCCGCCGCCCGTCTGCGCGAAGACTTGCTCACCCCGATTGCCAAAGCCTGGTCCACCGATATGGGCGTCGAAATGGCAAGCCTCGGCGTACAGATCCACGGCGGCATGGGCTTTATGAACGAAACGCTCGCCGCACAACTCTATAAGGATGCGCGCATCCTGCCGATCTATGAGGGCACCAATGGCATTCAAGCGATTGATCTCGCTGGCCGCAAACTCGCTCTGGGCAACGGGCAAGCTATGGCCGATATGCTCGCCGAAATCACAGAGACCGCCAAACTCGCCCGCGAAAGCAATGAGCCCGATTTTGTCGCCATCGCTGACCGGCTCGACGCCGCCGCTGCCGCACTGGAAGACGCAACCGGCTGGATGGTCGAGACCATGAAATCAGACCGCAACACCGCGCTCGGCGGCGCAACCGCCTATCTCGCGCTCGCCGGTGATGTGATTGGCGGACATTTCCTCACGCGCGGGGCTTTGGGCGCACGAACTGGCCATGCGGACGCCATGTTCGCGCAGATGCAAGCGCTCGCCACCTTCTTCGCCGAAACCGATCTCGCCGAAGCGCCCGCCCGTGTGCCGGGTATTGTCGAGGGTGGCGAGGTGCTTGCGCGTTTGGGCGACGGCGCGCTCGGTTAGCGCATCCGCTCAAAGAGACCGATCGGCTCACCGGCAATCTGCGTATCAACCCGTTTGCGGAAGCCATGCTTCTGGGCAATGTGGATTGAAACCGCATGATCCGGCTCGATGATGCAGACCGTGCGCGCGCTCGCAATATGTGCGTCCCGCCACGCCAGCGCCGCAGAGAGGCCCTCGCTCGCATAGCCTCGGCCCGCCCAAGCCGGCGCAATCACCCAGCCCGCTTCCGGCGTCCCGACAAACCGGGGCTCAATATCGCGTAAACCCTCCATAAACCCGATCTCGCCGACACATGCGCCGGTCGCAATGTCCTCGACGGCCCAATAGCCGAACCCAAGCATCGCCCAGCTTCCGGTATTACGCTGCATCTGCTGCCAGACCTGCGCGCGCGAACGCGGCTCGCCCCCAATAAACCGCGTCACCTCGGGGTCCGCCCACATCTCGGACAGAGCGTCCAGATCCCCCAACCGATAGGCGCGTAACCTCAGCCTCGGCGTCTCCACAACCGGAATATCGCCATAGCCGACCGCGCCAAACGAGACGATTCCCCTCATGTCCCGCGTGCCTTCCGCGCTTCAATAATTACCCGGTCCAGCGCTTGCAGAAAGGCCGATCGGTCCGCTTTCGAAAATGGCGCAGCCCCGCCAATCTGCTCATTGCCAACACCGACCCGCAAATCCGCCATGATCGCGCGCGTCGCAAGCGCCGTCCCAATCGAGTCCTCGGTAAACGCCCGCCCGCGCGGCCCTAACACCTGCGCACCCGCCTTCAAGCATCTGTCCGCAAGCGGAATATCCGCCGTAATCGCAATATCCGACGCGCCAGCCTGTTCGGCCAGATAATCATCGGCCGCATCAAATCCGTCGCTGACCAGTTTGAAACTAAAAAGAGGGTGATCCGGCATTCTGATCCAGCTATTGGCCACGAGCAGAACGGGCGTTTTGTGCCGGACGGCGACCTTGTAAATCTCGTCCTTGACCGGACAGGCATCGCCATCGACCAGAATGCGAACCTCTCTTGGCGTCCCCTCAGCCATAGACCCCTCCGCCTTAAGCCAATGCGGCGCGCTGCATCTCGAACAGCTCGTTACAGCCCTTTTCCGCAAGCCGGAGCATTTCATCAAGCTCGGCCCGCGTCATCGGCCGTTCTTCGCCTGTGCCCTGAACTTCGATAAAGCCGCCATCGCTGCTCATCACCACATTCATATCAGCTTCCCCCGCACTGTCTTCGGGATAGTCCACATCCAGAACGGCGGTGTCTTTGAACAGACCGACAGAAATAGCCGCCGCCTGCTTGATCAACGGATCATTCTTGATCACGCCTTCATCCTTCAAATACCGACACGCCAGCGCCAGCGCGATATAGCCGCCCGTAATCGACGCCGTGCGTGTCCCGCCATCGGCCTGCAACACATCGCAATCCACCGTGATCTGGTTCTCGCCAAGCGCTTCCAAGTCCACCACCGAGCGCAAGCTACGCCCGATCAGCCGCTGGATCTCCTGCGTCCGGCCAGACTGTTTGCCAGCGGTAGCCTCCCGCCTGTTCCGCGAATGGGTCGCGCGCGGCAGCATGCCATATTCACCCGTCACCCAGCCCTTACCCGAATTGCGCATCCAGCCGGGCACTTTGTCCGTCCAGCTTGCCGTACACAGCACATGCGTATTGCCAAACTTGGCCAGACACGAGCCTTCGGCATAGCGGGTGACATTGGTTTCGAATGTAATATCGCGAAGCTGGTCCAGCGCGCGGCCGGAAGGGCGGAGGGTGGTGGTCATAAGATGTGTCCGTTCGGTAAAAATGCGTTGCCGAGGACAAAGCCTGTTTTGAGCATTTTGTCCATTTATCTTCGCGCGCGCGCCCATCAAAATTGACGCGTCTTACGACCGGGCCCCTGTTTAGCATCCCTGCACACTCGCTTAGAAATCATCGCTTCTCCGGCCGCGCGCACTTCGCTAAGCTGGCCCCAAGAGGAACGCACCATGACCCAAATCCCCATCTTCCAGATCGACGCCTTTGCCAGCGCCCCCTTCGAAGGCAATCAGGCCTGCGTCATGCCGCTCGACGCCTTCCTGCCCGACGCCACGCTGCAAGCCATTGCCGCGGAAAACAATGTCGCTGAAACCGCTTTCATCGTACCTGCGGGCGAGGGGCTCTGGGCGCTGCGCTGGTTCACCCCCGCCATCGAGGTTCCCCTGTGCGGTCACGCAACCCTCGCATCCGCCCACGCTCTTTTCACCCATCTCGGCTTTGCCGGCGAGCAGGTCAGCTTCCAGACCAGACAATCCGGTCAGCTCCATGTCACGCGCAGCGAGACCAGCTACGAAATGGATTTTCCAGCGTCCCCGATCAGAGAGATCGAGGTAACCGACGCGATGGAAGCTACCCTCGGCGCGCGGCCAAGCCAAATGTGGGCGGGCAGTTTTCTCGCCTGCTTGTTCGAAATGCCTGCGGATGTAACGGCTCTGACGCCAGACTATGCGGCGCTTAGCCTACTCGGGCCGGAAGAGGGCGACTGGGAAGCTGGCAATGTCGGCTGTTTTGCCCTTGGCGGCATGGGCGAGGCGGATGTCACCAGCCGCTTCTTCGCACCCGGCTCCGGCATCGACGAAGACCCCGCCACCGGAAGCTGGCACTGCATGCTCGCGCCCGTCATCGCCGAACGCTTCGGCCACACAAAGCTGACCTGCTACCAGGCCTATGCCGGACGCGGCGCATGGATCGGCACCGAGCTGGCGGGCACCCGCGTCAAACTCTCTGGTCAGGCCGTCACCGTCATCGAGGGCGTGTTCCGCCTTTAGCCTTTGCGCTTGTCGGCTTTCCCTGCGC